>JAEOST010000388.1 GCA_016840245.1 Candidatus Thorarchaeota archaeon | reverse complement strand
CCAGAAGAGAATACAATAGTTGTCACAATTGCGAATGGCTCAGCAATGATGGCCGTGGGAGTATTGATAATTTTTCCAGCTATTGCTATCTTTGTCCCTCAGATAGATCCGATTGGAGGCCCGGCACTGGTTATGGAGCTAGTGACGCTCCCATTCATGATATTCGTAACTTTCGTAACAGGAATCTGTGGTCTGATTTTGTTGGCTCCATTCAGAGATAGATTTGATAACGCACCTTGGCCACAGGTTGCCCCTCAGGCTGAGACAATAAGATCGATGGCTGCAGAAAGTGGTGCTCGAAAACCAATCTTGATTGGAATGGGTGTTTCTGCAGCTTGGGTCGCTGCAAGGGAGTCAGTCAGCTCAGTAGCAGGAAGAAGTATGTCAACTATTCCGAATGCCATTGTTCCTGCCGTACCGGACTGGATTGGAGTAAGTAACTCTCCACTCCTTGCAAGTCTGGGATTCTTTATGGGCTGGAAGCGTGTCATAGTGATATTTGCAGGTAGTATCGCTTCAATACTGATTTGGGTATTTCTTGAGTCTGCAGATATAACCCTCCTATTCAGTGAACACCTCCACAGACCTGAGATTCTGTATCTTGCCCTTGGTGTATTTGCAGTTGTGATTCTTGGTGATGTTCTGAAAAAGAAAGAAGATCCTGAGGAAGTTCAGGAGAATAAAGACCAAGAAATCGAGGAGGCAGAAGAGTTAGAACAGTCAGAAGAACAGAAGACACCTATCGCATGGATTAGATTCAGTTTTGATGAGTTCAAGACAGAAGTCACTGAAATGGCACAGGATCCAAGAGGGTATCTGAAAAGCCGAAGAGGTCAGCTGCCTATATGGGTTGCATTCGTATCCATGGTGCTATTCATAATCATAGGTCTCATCTTCTTCTATTTCCTTGAGCCATTTCCAGGTATTCACATAGAGGCCATTCTCTTTATACTTGGTTCCCCCCTAGCACTTGTTTCCGCATATTTCACCGCAGTTGCTGTGAGTGAAACAGGTCTTTTGGCGGGTTTCATATCAGATGTTGTAGCAATTCCTGCAATCATTTTCTTCAGGGTCACATTTCAGACCATCACAACCTTCATGGCACTATTATCAGGCCTCCAAAATGCTGCCCTTGCAGCACTTGTTCATCTAAAGCTTGGACAGGTGTTAGGAGTGAGGGGTCGAGATATTATGAAAGCCCTCTTGTTCAGCCTCCTAGTGGCATCAACAATTGGACCTCTCATAATCTACATGATCTTCGTCTCGCCCTTTGATGAATCACAGTTTGGTTTTGGAGGGTCGGAGTTCCCGAGCCCTACTGCACAGTTGTTCGGCTTCTTAGTAATCAGTCTCTCAGGTCTTACTGACATGCAACTACCGGGAACTGGTGGTGAGGGAGTATCAATCCCGCTCATTGGCCAGCTGATGTTCCCATTTGATTTCGTCTATCTAATTGCATTTGGAATCGTTGGTGGTCTAGCAGGTCGATACCTGCTCCAGAGAGACCTGAGTCCCATTAGTCTAGCTGTGGGTCTCCTAATCCCGCCTGCAACTGCAGTAGCTATGCTCCTTGGTGGTCTTGTTGATTACAGACTAAAGAAGAAACGTAGAGAAGTAGAACCAACAGATGATGCTGGACTGGAACAGATAAAGACTGAGAGGAGGACTACAAACAGAATTCTGAGTGGTGCCGTCTCTGGTGAGGCAATAGTGACGGTTATCTTCGTGATGGTACAAGCTTTACTGCTGTTCGCTATTGCATAGCATCTACATACTCTGCAAGTTGTTGAAGGAACTTCGGAAAGTGATTTAGTCCCATGCTAGCACCAGCTGCAGCTGGATGACCTCCACCGTGAGCTCCAGGGATATCTCGTAATATCTTACCTAGAGCCTTGTTGAGATCTACTTTAGAGTGTCTTCGTCGAATACTCATATCCACGTCGTCGTCGGATGAACGAACACTGATTCCAATTTGTGAGTCTGTGACATATGCTGAAAACTTGGCTGATTTGCCCCTATATCCACCAATGGGCATGTCTAGTATATATCCGACTTGTCCCATTTTACGAGCGTTATTCTGGACAAAACGGAAGACCTCATGTTCAATTCTAGTGGCTTTGATTGCCAACGAAACAATATCATTCATAGAGCTCGGTTCAATTCCAAGAGAGAGTTCACGAACTAAATCCTTACTCTCTTTTCGATAATCTATCTCTTGGAGTGCTTGGACTAGTAGACCAGCCTCTAAATACAAAGTTCGTTTGTCGTAATCTTCCAAGTGCCTCTTAGCAAACTCTGTGTCATCGCAGTAATCACCAATTGCACCGTACAGGGCCAAACGCATGGCATGCTCAGGCATCTGCTTCTCAAACTTACGATACACAAGCTCAGCTGCACAGGGGCCTGTCATATGAAACAGCTCTACTCGTTGGGAGAGTTTCTTTCTATGTTGAGAAGTCATAGGATGGTGATCAATCCAATGTATAGTGGATGATTCTGGGTATCTATCTAGAGCACGAAGTAGGTCATTGAACTTTGCAGTGCTAATAGCTATATCGCTGACAACAACTGTATCAGGTCGGTCCTTAGCAACACGATACAGATCTTTTGCAACATTTGATGGACGGGAGAAATAGAAATCTGAACCAGGATAGGCAAGCAAACCGATTGCTCCTGAAGTGATTCCATCTAGATCTCCGTGAGAAAGGATAGCAGTATTCACTATCTACAACTCCGTTAGGATTCGTCAGTTCCGTAGGTATCTGTAAGAACTCGATCCCATTCGTCTTCGCCTGGTTCTCCATCTTCTGTGCCGCGTTCACGTTCACGCTCTCTACGAGTCCGCTCAGCTTCTTTTCGTAGCCGATCTCTTTCTTTCTCTGCCTTCTTGCGTTCTTCCTTCTGTGCTTTGGTCAATTCCTCCTCCTCATCTTGTCGGGAGTACCAACCTATAGCTGCAGCAATGAATGGGAAGAGTAGCACAATAGGTACAAGAAATAACAAGACAATTTCAGGTTGGGACAATGCAGCGCTGTTTGCTACTCCAGGTGGAAGACTAAGGAGCGAAACAAAGAAGTCTGGACTCAGCAGGAAGAAAGAAATGGCCACCACAGACAAAAACCGGAATGCTGAGCCCATGATTGTGGAACCGATAACGTAGGAACTTGAAGGGGCTGCTGCCTTTGCTGTGAGTTCATCTCTTGCACTGGGATCTGAAGCCAGAAGCTCATCAACAAAATGCTGAAGCCTCCGAACATCACTCACAGCATCCAGATTCTCAAGGATATCTGCACTTCCAACAGCCTTTCGCTCAATTGCCTCACGTAGGAATGAGAAAGCTGTTGCACCAGTGGATCTACTCATACCAGTTATACTGACGCGCTCACCGCGCTCGATTGCATCCTGTTTTCGTGTAGCTTGTCTCAATGCAAGGAGTTGTTTCTTCAGGGTCTCCTCACGGTCTTCCACAGGTTTTCCTACTGAGTGACTGTAAATCATTTGATAACTAATCTCAATGTATGCGAATGAAACAAGGGCTAGAATTTGGAGCGAGTGTGTTAGGAAAGCTACAAAGTCAGTTGGAATTGCATCAAGAGCAAGTGTGCCAAGATGCTGGTAAGCTGCAATAATGAGAATAGCTTGAATTGAGATGAAGGCGCCACCTACATACTTGTGTTCCATTCTGTACAGTGACTGAAGGAAGAGGGCAACACCTACACCTGCACAGAGGAAGTAAAGGAAAATGAATGCTGTACTCATGAGGTCGTCTATAATTCCACCTAGATTCGTTGTGAAGTTCATGAATATTGCTTCAGCGTTCTCAAGAGGACCATCCACGCCATATGGTTGCATGTACCATTGTCTGAGTACAAGTGTATTGTAGAGACCAACAATCAAGTCATTTGGTTGGCCACCAGTTATCATCATCGCAAATCCAGTGATTATTACCAATGAAATAAAGAACAATAGGAAGGAGAGAAGACGAAACACGGTCACTATGAAGATGTAAGGTGCACCCCAATCCCAGAGTCCGGACAGAGCTGAATAGACAAGATAGGCCATATAGATGAAGGCTGCTGCTGAGAATATTCGGAGAATCCAAGTGACGACCTTCAAAACATAGCCACCCCCTTCTGTTTAGCCTGCTCGTATTGCTTCATTATGGTTGGAAGGAAGTCTTCTGGTCCGACGTTAACTACGGAAATCCCAAATCTTGATAACGCTCTTGAGATTTTTTCGCGTCGCTCGAACAGTTCTTCAGATACTGCCTCCGCGAGAACCTTCTCCACTGGCCCGAATTGACCCACTGGGGCTTCGAACCACGGTCCAAATGGTGAAATTACTAGAGATTTATGCCCCCTTGCAACTGCTGTCTTCATAGCGTTTAGTAGGGGAGCAGGACTTTCTTCTAGGTCAGTTAACCAGATTATTAGTGAGCGTTTCTTTAACTGTGTACAAACATAATCAACAGCTGCTTCGTAATCACTCCATCCCCGTGGTTCAGCCATCGCCAAGGACTCAAGAACGTCATACATGTGATTAGGGGTAGTAGCTGGTGGAACAAAGGTATGAACTCGCTCTGAAAATACACAGGTCCCAACAAGGTCTTTGCGTTCCAGACCCATATGTGTTAAGAGGACTGCAGCACGTATTGCATATTCTAATTTCGTGTTCAGAGGATATCCATTTCCCATACTGCCGCTTGTGTCAACCATGCAGATGACTTGGATGTTCTTTTCTTGTTCGTACTGACGAATGATTAGTTCTCCTCGTTTAGCGCTACTCTTCCAGTCAATCATCCTGAAAGAGTCACCAGGAACATACTCACGAAAACCTGTGAATTCAGTACCCATACCGATAATCTTGGTCCTGTGAGCTCCAAACATCAGACCAAGTTGGCGCTGCTTACCAAGAGCTTCCATTCGTCGAACATCCTTGTAAGTTGGATATACGAGGATTTCTGTTGGAGCTTGTAGAGTACGCTTGTAGTAGTGTAGGCCAAGTCGATCACGAAGATACACCTCGGTGGGACCTAGCTCATAACGTCCCCTCATTCGTGCCTGCAGAATGTATGAGAAAGTGACGCTACTGCCGGGTTCAATCCTAGATGCAATGAAGTTCTCACCTATAGCAAGAATCCATGTTTCAGGGTACTGGTCATGGAGTTCAATGAAGTCAAAGTGTCGTCGAGACCTGTTATGAAGGGTCACTTTGACACGTAGAAAGTCTCCAGAGAACACCTTATTCTTGTCAACGTGACGCTCGACTTCGATACCAGAGATATTGGCTGTCAAAGCAAAGAGAGGAAGAGATACGACTAGTCCAACCAGTAGATACACTCCAAGTATCACACAATATAGATTGACAAAAGAGAAACCACTGGTCAACAGGAGAATTCCTGCAAAGACTACTACAAAGCCTCTCTGTGTTATCACTGATATCTTCACCACATTTGTTGTTAGCTATCTTGGACAGTCGACCTCGCCCAGTATTCTTGCCACAACTCGCTCTACTGTAAGTCCCTCAAGCTCAGCTTCAGGCTTTAGGATAAGCCTATGATTCAGAGCCTGAACTGTGAGTTTTCTCACATCTTCTGGCACTACAAAGTCACGACCATGCATTGCAGCACGGGCCTTTGATGCGTTCATCAACACCAGAGATGCACGGGGTGAACCTCCTAGGAGTATCTGCGGGTCATTTCTTGTACGAACGATTATGTCCCGTATGTAGTTGATGATATCCTCGTCAAGGTAGACACTTCGACAGGTCTGCTGCATAGATACCAGTGTTGCTGGGTCTGCAAGGACTCTGAGGTCCGTTACTTCTCCAACATGTTTCCGTCGCACTATCTCTGCCTCTTCTCCACCAGTGGGATAGTCCAGAATAAGTCTGAACATGAACCGGTCAAGCTGAGCCTCAGGTAACGGATATGTGCCCTCCTGTTCTACAGGATTCTGTGTCGCAATAATCAGGAATGGTAAGGGTAATCTACGTGTTACTCCTTCTATTGACACCTGTCGCTCCTCCATAACCTCAAGTAATGCGCTCTGTGATTTTGGAGGGCATCGATTGATCTCGTCCGCAAGAACTAGATTTGCGAATACAGGTCCTTTCCTAAACCAGAACTCACCACTCTTCTGATTGAAGACATTACTACCAAGTAGGTCTGCAGGCAATGTATCAACCGTCAGCTGAATTCTCTTGAATGCACAGCCAAGGATGGATGCGAATGTACGTGCCATGTAGGTCTTAGCCAACCCAGGAACTCCCTCAAGTACAACGTGACCATCCGACAAGAATGCAGTCAGAATATTGCTCAGAATATCAATGTGTCCAACGATGACACGATTACACTCTCGAATAATCTCAGAGGACAGATCATGGACCTCAGTGATTGACATAGGAGGTATGGTTGTACCGGGTTCGTTTCCGGATGTACTATCTAAAGTCATATTTATTGTTCCACCTCATTTTCTTGTTTCAATTAGTTTTGCTGAAATATTACGCATAAAGAAGAACAGCTCCATCAGCTCGCTCTCTCGAATCTTTGTACCAGGTTTACTGGAGATCTCTTCAATTCGGTCGAGCTTCTTGAAGAACGCGCTCTGTTTCAATTTGGAATCCTTATACCGCATCAGATCCCATACCTTAGTCGAATCATACTCCGACCACAAATGTTTCCGTCGAAGATCCCGTCTTAATTTTCTATACAGCATCTTCACAACTCGGGCATAGTTCCCTTCCGTCCGGTAGTATTGAAGCCGTTCTGAGAAATACGTCTGTCCCTTTCTTAGGAACACATCTGAAACACTCTTGACCTCTGGCTTCTTCATATCAGGCAGGTATTTCTTAATTCCAATTGCAGTGATTAGGGGGTAGACGGGAGCAAGAAGTGGTTGTGTAGTCATCCACAAGGCTCTAGCCAAATAGAAACCATAGAACCACTCAGCAGATATGATTGGAACCTCTAAGAGACTCTCACAGAAGAGGACCGGTAGTGGTTCAAGATAGCCATCAGAGAGCCATTGAATGATATTGGATGCAAAACGTCGGTTATCACCCAAATCAAGCATGTCATTGGTAAACAGGCTTGGGTCACTCACTGCAACAAGTCGACCATGACGAAGACTTTCATCCACTGGAGGTACTTCAAGAGCACCAGCTACAGGTAAGATTCCTGCCCACTCATCCGTATCAGGGTAGGGATTTTCCGTTGCGTTATTAATGTCGGTCTCACACCACGCCCTGACTGTAGTCCAAGCAAGACCCACACCAGGTGATCCAAGCATACATGTAGGACTCAGAGTAGAGGCCCAGTTCAGATAGAGCTCATCAACACCCTGCGTAATCGAGCCACCTAGAGAACTGCGAGAGAAAGTCCGAATTATTGGATAAATGGGACTCTTCCCATAAGAGTCCAGATCAAGCAATACACCGTCAGTGTAGGATAGGAAACCGGTTACACCTTCTGGGAAATTCGATTCACCCTCAGGTGTCAGGGCTGTAAGTAATTGATTTAACCAGAAGAATGACGAATTTGCTGTTCCGAAGTCATCCGCAATCAGCACGCTCCCACCCATTCTAAGGTGATCATATATCGTGAGGACTGCATCAAACGTAAAATCGCGTACAGGACCCATTATGGTAAGGATGGCAGAACCGTTGTAACGATATACTATGCTCATCGAGGTCTCTATTGCAAACACTTCATGGCCCGCATCTTCGATATCCACTCGATAATGGCTAAGACCATTCCAGTTATCATTATAGGCTGAGAAGTGATAGTCGTAAGGCTGTTCATAATTTGCTAATGTGCCTGCAACTAGGAAACCAACTGGCATCCAAGATAAGACAAACAAGACGATTTGAAGAGCCTCTTTCCATCCCATAGCAACTTCACCATATCATTCCATGCTGACACTTGCGTCAATCTTAGGATAGAGGTCTGTGAATATCCGAATAGCATACTCATAGCGGTCACGATTCATCTCATGACTAGAAAATCGCGCCTCTTCATATGTCGATAGGAACATGTCGACAGTTGTGCTGTCGAGCGGGATGACTTTCAGAACTCGTTCTAGATATTCTCGAGCGGTTTCAGAATTAGCGCGCTCGGAACCAATCTTCATGCCACACATCTGCTCGAAGGTTCGGTAAGCAAGTGTTATAGATGCGCTGTATTTCCCAGCATCTGCAAGCTTCTTGATATTGCGAAGCTTGCTGGGGATATCAACACTGCGCGTCCGCACTGCTCCCTGAAACATACCCTTTACGAAGTACAGATAGAGCAGGACGACGATGATCGCCCCGCTGAGGGCAACAAATGGGAGAATCGTTTCAATCTGCATCTGCTACTTACCACCTGAATGAATTAGAAACATGATAGGTTGACACTTCTGTCGAAGTGTCAGGTCGAATATATGTTGTACTGGTAGCTCTTCGCGCTCTGTAACGAGTGAGTACGAGTCCTGCTACCACAATTTCTACTGCAATTAATGCAATCCATATTATGAGGAGGAGAGTATCAAGCCCTGGTGTGGGAACGACAGCAATACTGAACTCCTCTGATGGATTCGGTGTAACTTCAGTTGAAAATAATGTGAAAGTAAGTGTTATCGTGCGCTCCTCAGGACCCGCCTCAAAACCTGGAAAGCTGACTATACCTAGACGATTCGAGGTGTCTGAGTAAGTTCGATTAAAGATTTCCAGAGTCACAGTACGTCCCTGAATGAAGGCCCCATTCTCATCATGTACAACACAACTAGCCGCAAAAGTACTATTGATGTATACTGGGAGAATCGTAGTGTGTTCGAAATGAACTTCTTTGATAAGATGAATGGCATCATCTATGTCGGTCTCTCCACTGGATGCCGCAATGACTGCACTTCCCTGAAATTCTACCCTGATAGAGTAGTTGCCACTGGAGGGGAGTGTGTCTGGAATAACAATGCTGATTTGAGTAAATTCTGTAGCACTAATCCAGTCTCCCACATGCAAGTTGTTTGTGTCATCAAAGAGATAGATACTAACAGTAACTCCTACTAAGGTATCATCTTGATCATCAGAGACTCGGAACCTAACTCCAATCGATTCTCCCACTAGGGTATCACCACTTGTTGTGAAACCGACGAAGACATCTGAACCCATTAGGACATCTATAGTCCATTCATCAGGAGTACCAATGATATCATAATTGGTGTCAATCGGAGCTGGAATCTCCAGCGTGATGACGTAGGTACCAATTGGCAATGTGTCAGGAACCACGTAGTCAAGGGAGAATGTGCCATCTACAGCATCAGTGTAGTCTGAGCTAATGACACCTCCATTGGCGCGAATTATATAGGGAGTCATCGGTACACCGCCAAACGCATCACTGATGTATCCGCTAATGGTGAGGGTATCACCACGGGCAACAGTGAAGACAGTCTGTTCGTCAAAGTGAAGCTCAACAGAGTACATGATTTCAACATAATCGTCGCTAGTTGTGTTTCCGATTAATACCGCATCATTATCAGGGAAGACTGCATAGAATCTATTCGGTCCTGCGGGATTGCGTGTGGGGATTATGTATGTAACAGTGTAAAACCCAGCGGCACCAGTTGTACCAGTGCCAATGATGTAGGCCTGCATAGTTCCGTTTTGCCAGATCACACTGACATCATACCCTACAAGAGGTGTCATATCATAGAGCAGGAGATACCCTGAGAAGACAACGGTATCACCAACATATGCAGGATCTGTATCGATGCTAACAGACAATGATGTGGGCATCCTTTCAATAGTGACTGAACCTGCCGTTTCCCCATATTCGATGTAAGTATGGACCGGTTCACATGCAACCCTGATGAT
>JAEOST010000387.1 GCA_016840245.1 Candidatus Thorarchaeota archaeon | reverse complement strand
GACCTCTAGGAGTTTCGTATAATAGACCTCTGACAATCGTTCGAGGGTTCATGCAGTATCTCTACGATGAGAATGGCCGTCAGTATCTCGATATTCGAAACAATGTCCCACAAGTTGGTCACAGCAATTCACGAATTGTCAAAGCCTTGAGCCAACAGGCTGCCGCTCTGAACACAAACACCAGATATCTGCATGAGAATCTAGTGAAGTATGCTGAACGTCTGACCTCGAAACTCCCCAAAGAACTCAGTGTATGTTTCTTCGTCAACAGTGGGAGTGAAGCAAATGAGCTTGCGTTACGACTTGCAAGAACTCATACGAAACGGAATGACATCATCTCTATCGATGGGGCGTATCATGGAAATACTTCTGAACTAGTAAACATCAGTTCATACAAACACGATGGTCCTGGTGGTAAGGGAGCTCCTCCTCATGTTCATGTTGTGAGAATGCCCGACACATATCGCGGCGAAAATAGAGGTCGTGATGCAGGAAAGAAGTATGCAGAAGATGTTCTTACAGCTTCTCAGAAAAGTAAGGGGTTGGCAGCTTTCATCTGTGAGCCTCTAATGGGTTGTGGTGGTCAAATCGTCTTCCCTAATGGTTACCTCAAAGAAGCTTTCAAGCACGTAAGGAACGCAGGCGGAGTTTGTATTGTAGATGAAGTTCAGACCGGGTTTGGGAGAGTGGGCAAGAAATTCTGGGGTTTTGAGACCCAAGGAGTAGTCCCTGATATTGTGACTATGGGGAAGCCAATAGGCAATGGTCATCCCATTGGTGCTGTGGTGACAACAAAAGAGATTGCAGAGTCATTCACAACAGGAATGGAGTTCTTCAGTACAACCGGTGGAAATACTGTTTCTTGTGCTGTAGGAATGGCAGTCTTGGATGAGATCGAAAATCAACAACTTCAACAGAATGCAGAGAAGGTCGGTGATTATCTCTTGAAAGGTCTGAGGGGTTTGATGAAGACCCATTCAATCATTGGAGATGTTCGGGGCCGAGGTCTTTTCATCGGTGTAGAACTTGTGCGAAACCGAGAGACCCTTGAACCTGCAAATGAAGAAACCAAGTATATCGTCGAACGTCTACGTGATCTAGGACTCCTCATCAGTCTTGATGGACCTCTTAATAATGTACTAAAGATCAAACCACCCTTGGTCTTCACCAAGGAGAATGCTGACAAACTTGTTAGTGCATTGGAACTAGTCCTTCACGAAAATCCTGTAGATCAGCACAAAGAATCCTGATCCATTGTTGCTGGCTCCTGGAGTGGGAGTCACGAAGGTGGTCCAAGTTGAACCTCCATCAGTTTCTCTACCATGACTCACATCATCGCTTGACGAGCTGTAGGTGTAGGAGTCTTGCACAGTGATTCCATCCGGTTTGATTAGGTTTACATCATCTCCTGCATTGTTTAATGCGATTCCAGTCGTGCTCTGATTGAGCAAGAGGAAACCACCAGCTGGGATTATTGTGTCCAGAGGAATTGTGTAAGCTCCTGTACCTCCGCCTATCAGGTCGTCTAAGATGTAACCAGCTAGATTGACCGCAACACCTGAAGGGTTGTAGAGTTCTATCCACTCTTCAGTGTATAGCGTGTTTGGGTCTGGGAGAATCTCGTTAATCACTATCAAGTCTGCTGAAGTTGCTTCTAACGTTGTTACATTCACAGAAACTGATTTGTTACCTTCATTGCTGGAGAGGTCTTTTGCTGAAACTTGATAGCTATATGTTGTGTTAGATAACAGGTTTGTATCGTTGTAGTATGTTGTCGTGACTTGTGCAATCTCACTTTCATTTCTGTATACGATGTAGCGATAGAGGTCTGGTTCGGAATTCGCATTCCATTCAAGGTCGATGGCCGAATGACTTAGCACTGTTGCGTTGAGACCAGTGACCTGTGCAGGAGGATCTTCATCAGGAGTCGCGGTTGAGTTCCAGCCAAGGAAGACATCAACAGAGTAGTGATCCGATCCAGTATCTGCGCTGGCAGTATCGCCACAAGTTGAGTTGATTAGATTTTCAACTAATAGTGAGTTGACTAAGATGAAGTCAATACGGGAAGTGTAGGTCGGATTTTGGTGACCAGAAGTGGAGCCGGGGTCAGTTGGATTCAGAGTGCGAAAGACATCTGTAAAGTTATGAACTTCTGACGAGTACTGGCCATATGTGGGATCGTTAGGATACAACATCATCGTCAAAGGCCCGTATCCGAGGTCTCCATTGGGAGCCAAGTCTCCAGTGTCTGCTGGTGAAAAGGAGTTTAGGTCTCCCATGTACATTATTGGGACTTCGCCTAAGTTGTCCATGTAATTGATTATGCCCTCCGTTTCCCACTCACGTCTGTCCTCATTTGTTTCCCCACTTTGAGCTTTAAGATGGGACCCAATCAAATGAACCGTGGTTCCATTGAGGTCTACCGCAGCATGGATGAAATCATGAGTGACATCATAGTCAGTAGAATTATCGAGAGGGACCAGACCAATCTGCACGAAATCTAGGATTGGGAATCTACTTAGAATGGCCTCTCCACTTGTCGAGTAACTAATGCCTTGAGCCGTATACCCAATGTACGGTTGCTCATCTATGAAGTACGCGTTGAACTCAGAAATTGCTTGGTCGAGTAGTAAGTCGCTACTATCATCCAAGTATCCAGTTTCAACCAGGATCATGATATCTGGATTTTCTTCCTTAACCACATCCTTCCAGTCTGGATTTGCTCCACTTTCCTCAATGTTGTATGTCATTACCTTAACTTCGTCAGTGAAGTTGTGGAATATTGGTGGGTCAACTGGATCAACTGGATTGCTTACATCAACATTGATCGTGGCTTCTCCCCAGTTCGTATGAGTGTCTTGTGCTCTGCATGTTATGCTATAGGTTCCATTGGTTTCTTCTGTTGTATTCCAGGCATAAGACAAATTTGTAGATCTTACCTCGGCGTCAATTAGTATCCGATACCCCACAATCGAACTTCGATCTGTTGCGGTGAAACTTACTGTCACAATCCCAGAGACCTCCGCATCCGCAACTGGATTGGTTATCACAACCACAGGAGGTTCAGAATCAATAGTGCTCTGAGGGTTGAGGTATAATGCAATAAAGACAACTGATACGATGAGGAAAACAAGTATCAGGACAATGACAACTCTCTTTGTGTTCATTGATTCTTTCTCCTGTTTATGCCCATAGGGTCCTGAAGTGCTTCGAGTGCCTAAGCAAGATAAGGTTTGGTCAGTGGTATCTGCTGCTTACACGTATCTTATCTTCGAAGGACTCACCAGCACGCTTGAAAGAGCTCTAAGAGTGATTCCCGTCCGAACATCACTTTGACCGGATTCTGGAGCTGAGTAACTGTCTGGTGACAAATCTGGTGAATAATATCGCAAGCCAATGGGGAGTTTGTTTGTAATTGCAGAGCTTTCGGATTCAAAACTCACTGCTGTGAGATTCAAGCCGCCAGTCCAATTGATGAATACATCAACCGAATAATGGTCTGCACCTGTTTCTGCATGCGCTGTGTCACCTACTGTTGCGTTAATCAGTTTGTCTTCAAAAAAGTCATTCGTGATTATGTAGTCAATTCGAGCTGTCTGTGGTGTGTATTGGTGCCCGTAGGTATATCCTGGATCATTTGGATATAGTGTTCGGAAGACATCAGTGAAGTTGTGGACCTCTGAAGAATACTGTCCGAATGTGGGATCGTCTGGGTCAACCAACATAGTCATTGGTCCGACTCCAGGGTCCCAGAGTGGGGCGAGTGGACCAACGTCGACAGGCGATGCGGAGTTTAGGTCTCCGATATACACGATCGGTACATTGCCAAGAGAGTCAAAGTAGTTGATGATTCCCTCGTTCTCCCACTCTCTTCGATTCTCATTGTCATCTCCCCCTCCAGCTTTCAGGTGAACTCCAACAAAGTGAACATTTGTTCCGTTGATATCAATGACTGCATCAAAGAAATCGTGTGTAACATCGTAGCCACTAGCATCATCTAGCATCACATTTTGTATCTGTATAATTCGCATGTCTGGAAACCGACTGAACACTGCCTCGCCACTAGTTGAGAAAGAAATCCCTTGAGTGCAGAATGCCTCGTACGGGTCTTCGTTGGAGAAGTACGTATTGATCTCTTCAACAGCCGCAACCATATCTGCACTGCCATCATCATCCCAATATCCGGTTTCAACAAACATGATGATGTCTGCATTCTCTTCCTTCACAACCTCTTTCCAATCCGGATCGACACCAGATTCCTGAATGTTGTATGTCATGACTTTGAGGATTGGGTCAAAGTCTGAGGATGAGAAGTCCATCGAGTTATCCACAGTAACGCTGATAGTCTGATTTGCCCAGTTAACACTAGGGTCTCTTGCACGACACGTTATTGTGTGAGGACCGTCAGAAACTCCTAACGTGTTCCAGTTATACGACTGACTAATAGAAGTAAGGACACCGTCAATGTATATCTCCGTCCTAGGTACTCCATTCTCGTCAGTCGCTGAAAATGTAATCGCTTCTGCACCATATACTACTGCGTCTGCAGAAGGTCCAGTGATGGTGATCACAGGAGGTGTTGTGTCAGTGCCATTTCCGTTTGGTGGTGGTTGTGGGGGGAATGAAATGACAATAACGACAACCGTGCCAACCAATAGAATAACCATTAATGCTACAGGAAGTATCTTTCTGATATCCATCTAGTACATCTCCGATTGTTGGTATAACTGCAACTTCTTTTCAACATCCGTTCAACTAGATAAGCTTTGGTTATTGGGACAAGCAATTCACAGAGTTATTAACTCTCAATCATGACTATCAGATTAGTGGTACAATTGACAGGACAAGTCTCTGATGAGTTCAGATACAATGGCGAAGTCTTCGCACTGGTTGGAATCAATGGTGAGGGTCTCTACATGCCTTCTGATTTTGGTATGAGAACAACAATGGCAAGCACCGCATGTTGGCGTGGGTATCAGATGTTCTATGACTGTGTGGATGGGAAATTAATTCTTGATACAATGTTTGCTAACCCTACAGAACCTAAACAGGTGAACGGAAAAGATCCACAGAAACAGGATGAGAATCGGAGGTTCAACTATGTCTACGAGAATCTTGGGTTGAAAACAAAATTTACTGGTCGAATTCTTCTTGGGAAAGATTTCATTCAGGAGATGTATGTCCACATGGGTTTTCAAAGCCCTGAGTCATATCAGACTGTCATCGAGATTGAAGTGAAGGATGGTGACATAGTCAAGGAAACCGACCTATCTTCAACAATCGCTAAGCGGCGGCAGTCTGGACGGAATAAACCCATGCAACCGTCTTCTCATGAAGACGATGATGTACGGAACTGGATCGAGGATCGTTTCTCTCAAGACTATGACTCGGAATGAAATAGGATGCAGACAAAACCAGACTATTCCAACAATATTGTCAATCTCATGAATTCAATAGGTGTGGCTTCAGGTGTTTCTAGTCCATATGCTCCCCTCGATTCATTGGATTTTTTGAAGGAGACGAAGAACATAGTTCTGATGATAGTGGATGGTCTTGGTTACAACTATCTTCAGAAATTTGGCAAGGGCACTATACTTCATAAAAACCTCAAGAAACCAATCACTTCTGTGTTCCCCCCCTCCACTGGCTCAGCAATTACATCCTTCCTGACCGGACTCCCCCCACAACAGCATGGGGTGATTGGTTGGTATGTCCACCTGAAGGAGTACGGTCTAGTTTCTCGCATCCTACCATACACCAATGCGGTTGATGGGAATATCATCGATCTACCAATCTCAAAAGTGATTGATGTGAAGGGGATCTTCCGGGATATCAAGCGAGAGTATACTATGGTTTATGACAGTCACATTGTTGACTCTGTGTACACCCGAAATCTCGCAGGAAGTGCACGAAGAGTCGGTTACTCAGATATTGACACATTCTTTGGAAGCATCAGAGATACCATCTCAAAGACAAAGAAACACAGCTATATCTATTCATACTGGCCAACATTAGACAGCATTAGTCATATGCTTGGATGTGAAAGTCCTGAGGCTAAAGAACACCTCCGGGAATTTGACGGAAAGCTACAAACATTCGTAGAAACCCTTACTGGGTCAGACACGACATTGCTCATCACTGCCGACCATGGGTTCAATGATGTTCCTCTCGAGAATGTGGTCTACACTAGAGACCATCCCAAACTCATGGAAAGTCTCATCCTTCCGGTATGTGGTGACACTCGGACTGGATTTTGCTATGTAAAACCATCAAAGGTATCGAACTTCGAGAGTTACATTGAGGATGACCTTGCTGGAATCTGCAAACTCCAGAAGAGTGAAGAAATGATACGGGACGGTTGGTTTGGTCTCTATGATGCGCATCCAAT
>JAEOST010000386.1 GCA_016840245.1 Candidatus Thorarchaeota archaeon | reverse complement strand
TAGTAGCCATCTGTGTAGGATGCTGCAGCAACGATGTTGTCGTGGTCACCTATCGTACTTGTGAACTCCTGTTCGTCCTGAGATCCATCTGTCTGAAGTAATCCAAATAGAAAACTCGCGTCTACCATGGCTGGGGATAACTCGATGTGGTAACCATCGATCACCTTCGTATCTTCAAGTTTCTGAATTCGACGTTTGATTGCATTAGCGGATATTCCATACTTGCGTGATAACTCCTCGAACGTGATTCTGCAATTTTCGCGTACATCTCCAAGTATGCCTTTATCAATCAGGTCCAAAGTGTGTCCATCCAACTCAATGAATCATGCAATAACTAGGTCACGGTAAGATTCTAGGTCCATATAATTACTTACTGTGGCTCATTCGATTGTCGTTGGATGATGGTTAGTGAGACCTTTAAGATAAGAAGATACGATTCTCAAACGGTTAGTGTTATGGATTCGAACCTGGAGAGAATCAAAGAAGCCGAGGACATTGTTGAGGGAGCAGTGTGGACTGCATTATCCGATGAGAATCATGAGAAGGAGTTAGGGTCGTATCTTGAAGCAAAACAGATACTCGATGGATTAGAAGAATTAGATTCTGAGTGTCAGAAGGATTGGAATCGAGTGATGTCCTATTGTTTAATGCGTATTGACAATGCAAAGGTCTCTCTTGGACAGGAGAGTGATATTGAACGAGTAAGGGAGAGTCTCAGATTAGCGGAAGCTTCAGAAGATCCTGTTCAGATTGCTCGTTCATCACTTGCTCTTGGTATCACTCTATTGAATCAAGGGAAATTACCTGACGCAGAAGAACAATGGCGCAGGGTCTTCAAACTGGCTGAGGGACATGATGAGGATAAAGATATGCAGCAAGTTGTAGGGTGGACGCTTGTCGTTAGGGCCAATGTATTGATGGGAAAGTCACTCTACAATCAAGCCCGTCACGTAGGTGAAGAAGCAGCAGGTATATTGAGTTCAATCGGGAACTATGCAGGTCTAGCAGCAGCAAATCGAGTATTAACCAATGCATACCTAGCCCTTGGAGATGAAAAAGAGGCTGAGAGATGCAGAGAGATGGTTGATTATTATCAAGAGAAGGCAAAGATAGAGCGAAAATAAAGGTTAAAGATCGAGTTGAGGAGTAAGCACTAGGCAAACACCTTTACGACACATTACAACGATATACGCATGGTAGAGTCAAGAAGTGATCTTTCAAAATTGGTATGTATCCCTTGTAGAGGAGGTGTACCGCCCTTACCACCAGATAAGATTGCTAAGATGTTGAAGCTTGTTCCTGGATGGACTTTGAAGAAAGGTCTAGATCAGATTGAAAGAACGTATCAGTTCAAAGACTTCAAGAGAGCTATGGAGTTTGTGAATAAGGTGGCAGACATAGCTGAGAGTCAGGACCATCATCCGGATATATTCATTCATTGGAACGAGGTCACTCTGACTTTCTGGACGCATGCAATTAATGGCTTGTTTGACAATGATTTTATTGTAGCAGCAAAGATTGATGAGATAACAGAGTCAGACCCTGATTGACTGGAATAGGTGAATTATATGGGAGGAATTGTCTTCTTTAGAACAAAGATGCTGAAGAAACTGGTAGACTTCTATGTAAACAGAGTTGGTATGAGAGTCTGGCTTGAGCAAACAGATTGCACAATTCTACAACACGGAGGTCTTCTTGTTGGTTTCTGCCAACGGGAACTAGCAGAATCTGAGGGTATGCTCACTTTCTTCTATTCAACAGTGGAGGAAGTTGATGAAATGTTCACTGCTCTTCGTGATATCTCAACCACGCATCCTTGTGTCAACGAGAAATATGGAATCTACCAATTCTTAGCCACGGACCCCGAGGGAAGGATAATAGAGTTTCAAAACTTCATGCATCCAATTGATTACAAGTTCTGAAGTAGAGATTATCAATAGAGTACGTCAACATATCCTACACTATGAGAGGAAGTCTACATCTCTGTCAGAACAGATTTTGGAATTTTTCGAACTGTTCTATCACGACATGCAATATAGACCGAATCATTGTCAAGGGTTATGTCGTTTATTGCCATTACATCAAAGTCAATCACTGCAAGACTAGATTGATCTAAGATTCTATAGACTCTGAGAGTACAGTCGTCTGACACCGAATACAGGTGTTCATCATCAACTGCTAGTGCATTGATGTTATCGCTATGACCCTCAAAAAGTGCAACACACTGCCAGACATTCTTCTTCCACATTCTGATAGCGCTCTCAAAAGTACTAGGTCTTGGCGATCCCGGACCACCCCACCATATCTCACCAGACCCTGAGAATACATACTCACTGTTCACTTCTAAAGAGAATACACTCGCATCATGCCCAGTCAACTCAGCTATCAAACTGTAGTCATCCCGACTATAGACATTCGTCTGATTGCCAATCCCACCAACGTAGATATACGATGTATCAGCTGTTATCGAGAGCAGTATGGGTTGACCAACATCAAGCGTCTTCACACATGAGAAATCAGATTTATCCCAAATCCTAGCAGCACCACTAGAATCGCATGAAAATAGAAACTCACCAAGGGATGTTATGCATTGAATAGGCGCCTTTTCATTCTCTAGTGTTGCTACAAGATCATAACTGTCCTTATTCCAAACGCGTACGACGCTATCCATGTATGTGCTACCCACATAGAGATGATTATCATCAATCTCTAGGCTTGAGAAGGGTACATCGGGAATTGAAGTGGTCTTGAGATGAGCCAAGTCTTTCTTTCTCCAAACTACGAGCATACCGTCCTGACCTATAGAATACATCTTGTTGTCATCGACTCTAACTCCGGTCACTGAGTCCTTGTGTATCGAACTTATCGTCTGTATAGAATCTCTTTGTGCATTTCCTGAGTGTGAGTCTTTTGGTGATATTTTCAGCGCCTCGTGTCAGATTTACTAGCTCAATAAAGAAGAATCAGAAGACTGCAACTACTTTACTTGACTCCAGAGTCCAACCAAATTTTGTGGCAGTCTTGTATGCCGCTGCTGCCTCTTTGTGTTTTCCCTGTATCCATAATATGAGTCGTAGTTGATTCCAGAGAGCGGGATCCTCAGGTGAGTCTTTGATATGTTTGCGAATTCCTTTCTCGATCAACTTGTATTTCTTCTTCTCTTTCTTCCGCATATCAACTACTGTCTTTAGAAGTGCATGAATATAGTCAGCCGGACGAAAGAGAGGATAATCCAAGAACTCTTTTGGTCGTTCTTTTAGAAATCTAGATATTGCAGCACTGGGAGTATCTGAAGTCTTCCGCAGCTCCGCATCAACCAACATTCGCTCATAATCAGTCTGCATGAACTCCAAAAGGTCATTCATGTTTGAAGTGATGACATGGTCAGATCCAAATTGGTTACTGCAAACTGTCAACTCGGTATAGATAAGCTCTGCACCAATTTTGTAAAGAACACTTGGAGTTGGTTCAATCTTCTTCAAATCCGTCATCAATGACTTAACAGCATACTTCTTTCGCTTGGCTAATGACACTCCTCATCACCAACTGAAACCGTGTAAGTATAATAATTGGTCATTGATAAATCATCTTGGAATCAATCCAAGACAAGTTTCTATAGAGAAATCAACAGGTTTGTTCAGAAAGGCAGACCCCAGAACATCCATTCTGGCAGTCCAACGAAGAGGTTGAAATAAAGAACACTGATCAGCACGATCAGTGCAACTAATACCAATGCCCAATCCCGCTTTCGGAATACCAGCTTCTCCATATACGTTCTCTTCTCACTTGCACCAAAGCCCCTTGACTCCATACTCTCTGCAATAGAGAGAGCACGTCTGATTGAAACGATTATCAATGGAACAATGATAGGCACAAGGTTTCGTATCCGTGTTAGGAGATTGCCCTTGTCAAGCTCAACTCCACGTGTTCTCTGCGCATCCATGATAGCATACGCCTCTTGGCCAAGAGTAGGGACATATCTCATCGCCATACTGATGGCAAAGGCAAACTCGAAGCGGACACCCATCTGGATTAGAGCTTGAGAGAGCTGATCCGGATGAACAGTTAGGAAGAACAAAGAGAATGATGTCATGAGATTGACAAGTCGTAGTGTGAGTCCTAGAGAGTAAGAGAAGGGAAACTCAGTTGTGGATAGGAGTGTGTTAAAGACGATTATGAATACGAGGAGTATGGCAAGACCTCTCATACTTTTCGTCCATCTCTTGACTGATTTTGCAGATATTATAAGGGGTAGTAGAAATAGGAATACGATAATCTGGGGAATTATATTGGAAAACATCAATGCTGTTGTTGCTAGAACTATTGAGAGTAGCATCTTCGAACGGGGGTCAAAACGATGTATTATCGAGTCCTGACGTGTATATTGGAAGATTTCAAGGAAGCTCATTGAGCTCCACCTCCTAGCAGATTTAGGATGACGTCTTCTATTTCGTCTAGTTGAGTTAGACGTTCAGGAATACCAGAAAAGGTCGAGTTGAGTGCTCGAGCAGCCTGAGTCAGTTGGGGCTGTGTGAGTGAAGCATGCTCAAGAACTGAGTCATTGCTGAGAACAGAGCTTGTTGGACCATCAGCTACAATCTGTCCATTTGCCATAGCTACAGTTCTTGGAAAATGCTCAATAACGAATTCAATATCGTGGGTGACTACTATGACTGTCTTACCCTCTTGATTCATCTCCATTAGGAGCTCTGATAGTCGTTCCTTTTGGAGCGCATCTTGACCAATTGTTGGTTCATCTAGTGCAAGAATACGTGGTCGGGTAGCTAGTACAGTTGCTAAGGCAACACGTTTACGTTCACCACCAGACAGTGAAAAGGGAGACCGTTCTGCGAATCCCTCCAGACCAAGATGGCTCAAGGTCTCTTCACATCGCTCATTAGCGTCATCCTTTGAGAATCCGAGCTTCTTGAGACCAAAGGTGACCTCCTTTTGAACAGTATCAAGAAACAGCTGGTGGTCGGGTGATTGGAATACCAGACCAACTGTTCTAGCCATCTCTGCAATTGAGAGATTTTTTGTATCTTCGCCATCAAGGAAGACTCTTCCCCTATCTGGACGTAAGAGACCATTCATGTGTTTGATCATGGTTGTCTTTCCAGCACCATTTGTACCCATGATTGCAATACGTTCACCATCATCAATCTGAAGAGAAACCCCTTTGAGAGCAGTGTAGATACCCTCATACGTAAAGTGGATATCTTCAAGCAAAATCACTGGCTTCGAACCTCCTTCACTAGTGATGCCAATTCTTCTCCAGTTAAGGGTACAATGGGCAGTTCGATCTCTCTCTTCTTTAGACGTTTGTAGATTTGAGTGGCCTTTGGTACTCCAACTCCAATCTCTTCACAAACATCCATAGCAAGAACTTCACGTGGAGGTCCATCCGCAACCACTGACCCTTTGTCCATCAGCAGTATCCTTGTTGCATCCTGTGCAACTAGGTCCAATCTATGCTCTACTAGAATAACGGTCATCCCATCTCTATTCAAGGAAGAGATGATTCCAAGGATGAGTTCTGCGCTCTTGGGGTCTAGATTTGACGTCGGTTCATCAGCAACTAGGACCTTGGGTTTGAGAGCGAGTGTGGCAGCAATCGCTACTCGTTGCTGTTCACCCCCCGACATCTCATGAGGATGTTTCTCCCGTAGATGCTCGATTTGAAGTAGTTCTATAAGTTCCTCCACCCTACGCCGAATCTCGTCAGGTTCCACTCCTAGGTTCTCTGGTCCAAAGGCGATTTCTTTCTCTACATTGAGGGTTACCAATTGATTCTCTGGTTGCTGGAACACAAGACCTGCAGTGGATGCGAGTTCTGCCACCTCATGCTCTCTGGTATCTTTGGATTCAACAAAGACATGTCCAGCAATATAGCCTCGATGAAACTGAGGTACAAGACCATTAATTGTCCTACATAGGGTCGTCTTTCCGCATCCCGAAGGGCCAGTAATAACTACATATTCGCCCTCGTCTATTGTGAGGTTGATTTTTCTCAGCGCTAGAGTTTCAGCTCCCATGTATTTGAAGCTGAAATCGTCAAACTCAAGGAGCGGCAGATAGTCCACCTCGTTTTATAATTCTGAATTGTTGGTGTTGCCCTTCGTGATTGCGTCCCTGATAAGCATGACCGCACGCTCCAGGGCCTGATCTCGATTCTTTGAACCATTAGCACCTGCTGCGTTGGGATGCCCTCCACCTTCTCCGCCAATCAATTCACCAAGATGCTCCATTACATCAGAACCAAGATTTACACCTGTGGTTTTGAAGAAATGACGTGTACTTCGCGAGCTTAGTCGAATAACGTCTTTGGATGGACTCCCACCGATAATTGCTACATCTGCCCCTAACTCAATGATACCCCTGCATGCACTTGCTTCATACGCACCGATCTTTGAAGTAACAACAACCCATCCATCAATATCATGAACCCTAAGGCGTCCCGCAGCCTTTAGTCTCGCAATCCGTTCTGATCGGTCTGGACGGATAATCAGTGACTGAACACACCTATCATATTCCCCTCCAGAATCTATCAACTGTATTGCAGCTCTAAGTGTGTCACGATCCGCATAGAAGAATCTCCGAGTATCAAAAATCATTCCAGTCAACAAGAGATTAGCCACGGTTCCTGAGATGGGAATATCAAGATCACGAAAGAGATTCACCATTATCTCACATGTGGATGACCTATCGCTGTGAACAATAAGATGTTCAGCTATCTGACCTACATCAGGATTCTCCTCATGATGGTCAATAACGAGTGTCTTAGATGGATGGACTAAGATAGGTTCAAGTTTTGGCCCCAACTGATACTTGCTATTAGTATCCAATAGCACGATTAGGTCATGGTCAAACTGTACATCTTCCTGAATATCAGCTGAAGGGTAGAATGTGTTTACAACCTGAACTGCAACTTTGCTAACATCATCGCATGCGAGTGTGACCCTTCCCTCAGGGTTAATTGAATGATACAACTCCATGAATGCAAGCATTGAACCTACTGCATCTGGATCTGCATTATGATGCCCCAAAATTAGTAGAGATTTAGCGCTGGTCAGTAAAGGCTTGATAGTCACTGATTCTTCATCTCCCTCAATCTGGTTTCAAGCCACTCTGTACCATATTCACTGGCCGATTCAATAAGTTGGTCAAGAGAAACCCCGGTATCATACTTTTGCACAATATTAATCTCAATATCAATATCAAGTTGAGTAGTCAGTTCTAATATGCAACTCACCAATAATTCATCAACACTCTTCTGTGGCACTCTCTCGAGGATAAATCGAGTAAGCTCTTCTTCACACTCTTCAGTGAGTCTTTCGATGTTATCAGCCGATAAATCAGGAAGTCCGATTTCGACAGGTTCAGGATTCATATCTCTCACTGGAGCCTGAGATTTTGCTTACTCAGCTCAAGTTGAATCTTCTCTTGGAGTTCCTGAAGTTTCTCTGTTAATGTCTGAAGCTGCTTGTTTGTAGAGGCAAGACGCATCTCCAGGGTCTTCTCACGGTCTTCAAGCTCTGTAACCAATTGGACCTTGTCTACCTTGAACATCACGTGTCCAACTGTCTTATACGTAACAACATCATCGGGTTGTTTCTGCAATTCATCTAAAGTAGCCTTGGACTCAGATATCTCTGATTGCATAGTCTGAACCATGGCCTGCATGGTTTCATGATTTCTTCGCATCGTCTCGAATTTCTGAAGTTCTTGTTGTAAAGCAGGAGGTATTTGTTGAGCCATTGTTAATCATCCTCTTTGATAAAGGGCCTATTCAAGGAGCGCGATTGAAGTTGTGACTTAAGCCTTGTGGCATGTGATATTGAAAGGAAATCCTCAGGTTCCGGATGTCGTATTTGACAGAGTATCAGCAGTCTTTATGCAAGCAGAAACCCACGCTAGGAAGGAGTTCATTGAAGCCCTGAGAGCAGTAAGGTCAGATGCTTCAATCTCAATATGAAGTGTAGAGTTCTCTACACGAATCGTGGTTATTGCACGTTCAGATGCTACAGAGTGAGTCTCAGGCTCAAGAGCGAGATACACTCTCTGTGCTATTTCAGGAGATTCAAGGTCAATGACAAGTTGAGCATTAGCATTATGCAAATGTTGTACGGACAATGCAATATACCTTCTATGAAGTTATGAGTATTCAATCTTATAGATTATGTGAACTCTTGGTGACATTCGCGACTCGAATTCGAGGTCCAATTTCCACACCATTGTTGGCATGGTAGTGAGTCCAGAGAACTTTTTCAGAGTCAATATCTTCAAACCAGATAACTACTGAATTTGTTCCTTTTGGATAGGGATCTGGTTGCCTCTCAAGTTCCTGAGATTCAAGTCCAAGCAAAGATGCAATGGTACTAGACAAAAGACGAGTGAACTCAGAAGATCCTATCTTGGAGGCTATAGTGTCTATTCTAACAATTCGGGGTCCCTCGTTCTTCAAGACTTCGCGTCGTAGTGTGGCACTCTCCATTTCTACAGTCAGAATGACGTTTCCTGAAGGGTCTATCATGTTCAGAATACTGGGATTACCCTTTCGCATCGTGACAACTATTGCGGCTCTTGCCTCTGACTGGTTTATTCGTGCTACAAGCTCGTCTTGGTTCATAGAACCACGATTGAACCTCTCACTTCCAGTAAGAACTGTTGAGAGGTCACGCACAAAAGATCGGACTCGATTGGATGTACGCCTTGATGTGGTTATTAATAGTGAGGGCAATATAGTTCCCTCAATGTAGCACCATGACTATTCGGAGTCATCATCTGATTCAAGAAGATCTTCTAAGAACGCCTCATCCTCAGTCTTTTCAATAGGGATGGGCTCTTCTTCAATCTCAGGAACCTCTAGATCAATCTCCGTTGAGATAGGCGTCATAAACTCTGGTACTTCTTCCGTATCGTCTCTCAGTGTGAGAATCTCATCAGATGTTCTCTGGTCAATTGCACGCTTTGCGGCTCGTCCAGCATCTGTGTAAGGCACATATGCGCCTCCTGCAAAAGAAAGGTCACACTTTCTGCAACTCCAGAGACCCACAGCTACTCGCTTTAGTGAACCCTTTGTAGCACAGGAGGGACATCTATGCGGTTCTGCGCGCCGTTTATCAATATCGAGTACTCTACGGCGTAGTTTGGCCCCATATCTTGAGCCAAAGCGTCCGGTGCTACCAACTTTCTTGGTTCGTCCCATTTTCTGGTCTCCTGGTCTTGGATTCTATCAGTCGCCCATCGGTTATGCTTATCAAGGTTATGTTGAGTGTGCATATCGCTGAACGAAAAGAGATTAGGGGACGAAGCTGTATACTAAGTCCCCATATCTACTTCTACTCGGATTTCTTGATTGCTTCATCAATTAGTCCGCGTAAGTCCTTTGAGCGTTCGAGAGCCATACCCATGGCTGTATCAATCTGCTCAATTGACATTGGACCAATCCCTCCACCCTTCTGAATAGCGGTGAAGTTGTCTTTCTCGTCCACTGCCAGGGTAATTCTAGCATCTTGGACCATCTCCTCACGTAGAGTTGGATCGATGATCATGTGTTTACCAATCATTGATACCGTGCACTCAATGGCAAGATTCTGAATTGGTATTTGCAAATCGTTCCCTGTAGGAACTGCTTTGTCATCTTCCCACTTTAACTCTTGATATCGTGTCCTTTTGAGTGCAGCATTGGCTGCTAATGAGGATGCATCAATCAGGTTTCCATCATATTCGAGTGGGT
>JAEOST010000385.1 GCA_016840245.1 Candidatus Thorarchaeota archaeon | reverse complement strand
GCAAGTGCAATCTGCATGTCCTGATCATTATCCAAGTATTTCTCCAATATCAGCTGGGATTCCGTTGTGGACGAATCAAAGTCGTTGGCTAGTCGGAACCATCCTGTAATCGTAGCATCTCCAACTGGGTCAAGTCCACGTTCTGCAGTGACATTGATCAGGTCATCAGAACCATCAAACCTCTGAGCATTTCCGAAGAGACCTATCGTATCATCGTTACCATCTTGATTGCCGTAATAACCATTGCCGGATACATCAGCGTGAGTTCCACTAGTCTGTTCATTGGTCACCGGTTCATCCAAGTGCCAGACAGCTAGATAGTCATTGGTCCATACCTGTTCAGGAGACTCTATTGGACCGAGCTCATTACTACCATAGTACATGGTCACGGTTGTGTCTACTGAACTCGATAAGTTACACTTTACCCATACAACAATATGTGCTGAGTTTCCAACTCTATCATAGACTTCGAGTTCGTGATCAAGGACCTGCCCATTTTGGACAAATACAATATCAGAGCCATCGTTCTTGGCAACTGAGAAGAGGTCACTATCGTCTATGTCAATTAAGAGAGGATAGTCTACTAGATTTGCCCAAACTTGTGTATTGTCAATAGTGATGTCCTTGTGATACTTGAAAGCTTGAAGCTCGTGGGCGATGATACCCGATGTTGTGTTGGTAGCTGGGTACCATATACTCCCTGATGGATCTGTTAGAACGAGTTTTGAGGTTCCCCCAGTCACCCAAGATGTTGATGCAGTGAATACCATCTCATCAGTAAGTACAAAGATGTTAGTGCCTGATTCTGAAGGAGTGCCCATCTTTAGATCGTAGACATGATTTGCTGCTGTGAACACGAACTTCCAGAGTCCAAATGTGTCAACGGCTGAACTCTTGACTGTGATTGCTCCACTGGCATATGTCCAGTCTGCAGGATTTGTCTTTACAACACCTAGGGGATTAGTTACACTGAGTGGTTTCCACTCTGAAATATGATAGTCAACTGAAAAATTAAGATCTATTACCTCTGCAGGAGGAGATACTGAAACATATGTGGTCCACATTGCGGTCGTTGCGTTGGTTACAAAGAAACTAGAACCAGTTGTCATTTCCTCAGAGTATGTCGTTTCTGTAGATGACCAGCTAGAGCCATTGCCAAACTCACCTGTGAAAGTCACATTAAGGGGCGCACCAGTTCCAATAAATGGCCCTCCACTTTGAGCAAGTCGTTCATTGATATCTATCAACTGGCTGTTTGATATCGTTGTGCTTGGATTTTCACCAGTCATACCTGAGTAAGATAGCACCATCAGTATGAATACAGCTAGACTTAGCAGACGACCTCTCCGCATGTGTAACAATCTTCCTTGCGACATTGAACTGAGTGACCCAACGATTAGCATCTTGTGGTCACTTGTCAGTCGTGATTAACTCACAAAATAGATTTCAACATATGAACAAATCGCATGTAGCCTATATTCTAAAAAAGAAAAGTAGTCGGGCCGGGTCAACCGGCCACGAATAAGAAGTGTCTATTCACCCTTCATTGACTTTTTCTCTGCAACTTCATTAGCTGCCCAAGCGGCTAGACCATCGCCACCCTGAAGGGCTCCAAGATCAGCATCTAGGTTATCGCCCTCAACGACAGCAATCCAACCTGCGCCGTATGGATCATCATTCAGGATACCTGGATTGTCTTTTAGAGCATCGTTGACCTCAACGATGGTTCCACCGACAGGAGCTTTGACAGCACCAGTCCATTTACCTGATTCAAGAGTACCGATACTTCTGCCTGCCTTGACTGCTTTTCCAGCGGGTCTCAGGCGAATGAACTTAATCTTGCCTGCAGCGTAAGTACCAAGTGTTGTAAGACCAATTCGGACCTTACCATTCTCGCGCTTTATCCACAGCGAGTCGGTAGTACCTCCGAAGTAGTAGAGATCATCGGGAAAATTAAATCCATCAACTTCTACCATGTTTAAATGTCACCCTAACCTTCGGATGAATCACGGCCCTTTAAGTGTGTTTTTCTCAGGTGTCATTACCCTTTTGTCGTGGTATATTCACCATTTATAACCCTACGGAACACTTCGACTTCCTCTTTTTCTAACTCAACAAAAGAAGGTCCAGAATAGTCACATCCATCTTTCGCGCAGTAATATGTAGTTGGCACTAACCAACCCTTTACAGAGCTAGAGACTTCACCTATCTCAGGGTCGCCACACTTGGGGCAGACTCGGATTTTTTCTGTCATCAATAAATTCCTCCCGACGAGCTAGTACTGGAGACCAGTGACTAATAAACAGAGTGCCAACCAAAAACGACTATCTAAGCAAACAAGTGAGGGGTGATTATAACCCTTAATGTCGCAATCAAGTATGTAATGAAATCGCCCGAGTCCGATATGGCAGTAGGTTTCCAGACTGCAGACAGAGCACTCCAAAAGAAACGAGTGAGCACTGGGATCAAGACACTCGACACCCTTCTTGAGGGTGGACTGGAGTTCGGACTCACACATCTCTTCTATGGCGACAAGACCATGCATGATGACCTGCAGCGAATCGCAGTACAGATTCAGACTCCAGAGGACAAGAAGGGACTTGGTAGCCCCACTATCGTGATTGACAGCGCGAACATAATCAGGATTGACAGGCTCACGGACTACTCGTTTGAGATGGGGCTCGAACCAGAGGAGGTCATGGAGCGCATCTACATCTCCCGGGCGTTCAACAGCTCCCAGACCTATGACCTCATCATGAATCAGGTGGAAACATTCCTTGACCGGATTCCTGCAAAGCTGCTCATTGTTTCAGGACTACCAGACCTCTACATGTCAGAGGGGTTGACCGGTGAGAGCCTGCAGCAGATCACACACATGGCCACCAAATTGATGACCCTGACACTTCAGAGAGACATCATCACCCTCATCTCGGCACCAGTATCCCCCAAGGGAAGACGTGTTCCAGCAGGGGGAAAGGCATTGGCTAGTTCGTCGCAGGTGCACGTTCATGTCGAACAGTCAAAGTCATACACGCACTACACACTGGCAAAGCATCCACAGTTTCCAGTCCGGCGAACATCACGGGCAAAGCCGGTCACATTTGGAACTACACTGCCGCTCAGTATGTTTCTGAAGGGAGAGGATGAGGAGGAATAGAGGGAGTATACCCTCTACTCTCCGGTGAGGCTCTTTATCAGCTCATCGACAAGGTCACGTGGTAGGTCCTTCACCTGCTCCATGATTGTGTCGATCTCGTGAGGTGGAACTCCTCTCTGTTCGAGATCCTTTCTGAGTTCCTCGATCTCGTACTGACTCAGACGGTCACTCGGTGTGACCGGGGTCTCGGGCATGAAGTCGGTGGGTTTCTCCAGTCGCTCAGGTTCCTTCATAATGGAAGGTTCTTCAGGTTCAACTCGTTCAGGTACCACAGGTTCATCTTCGGGTAGGAGGAACACGGGTTCATCCACAGGAACACCATCATCAGGAGTTATTGCTTCGCCTGCCTCGGCACCAGCAACTACCCTGCTGGCTTGAAGAGCGACCTCCTCTAAGACATCCTCGATAGTCTTACCGTCACGACGAGCTGCACGAATTGCCTCCTGGTGGATGACTTCTTTTACAAAGGCAGCCTGTTCACTCATCTTCATCTTGGAGATGTCAGCCTTGAACTCGTCAAGCTCTTCTGGACTGAGATGTGTAAGTATTGACAGCTGAACAAGCAATTCGCCCATCTCTGGCACTTCGATGATGATTGCTTCCGGTGGTAGTTGAGCAGCTGTTCTAGTTATTGCTAGAGCAGAAAATGTGTCATTGAACAGGTCAGCAACTAGCTGTTCCCTACGTTTAGCATCGGAGTCAGGTTTTGGAACCTTACCCTTTCGTAAAGCTTTGATTTGTCCGTTTATCTTCCTTAGCTGTTTTGGTACACTTAGCACTCTTACGTAGAATGCAACTAGAAGGATCACAACCAACAGAATTGGAGTTCCCCAGGTTGTCGTTGTAGTCAGTGTATCTTGAAAATCAGTTGGTGTGATTCGAACTAATAATACAAGTTCACTATCTGTGTGATTACCTTTTGTTAATTTAATCTCAATGAATGATGAAACATCTGGCAATCCAATTGGGATGAGAACCGGTGCTGTGATATATAGTCTGTATACGCCGTTTCCTATCGGATCCCAACGTGTGACATTTACAACTTCAGGATTTGATGATGTGACTTCAATATTGGCACCTGTAATCCCATCACTAGGATGACCAATCCAAGCGTCGAAGAGGCGTAATTCTACTTCAATAGGTTCACCGTAATAAATATCGATAGAACTATCACCTTCTATGGTAATAACATTACTCGAGGTGAATTCAGCACCAGTAGGAACCTGTTCAACTGAGATGAATATTGTTATTGAAGACAGCGTCCGATTTACTTGTTTTAGTGGAATGGTAAAGCGGTATGATTCTTCATCCCATTTATAGAGACTTGTATCAAACGTGAAGCTGTAATATCCATTCCCCTCTTCAATGATTTCAAGCAGATTGGTTTCGTATGCAGAATGGTACCATTTTGCATAATCAATATCGCTAACGTTCCAGATAGCTCCTTCTATACCTCCCACAAATGGAGTCCGATCTAACGAGGTTGTTGCATTATAGAACAGCATTACTGTGATCGAATCTCCAAATGGAACCACGAGTGAGGAATTACTTGTACCTATGTTGTATTCTGGGGGATAGACTACAATTTCTGTTGGAATATAGGTTACCCTGATTCGTACAGTACGAATGACAGAATCGTAGTTATCTTTCCTGAAATCAACTTCTAACGATATTTCTTGGCTTCCAGGATTAACCAATGTGCTGTCAATGTAGACACCGTATAAACCACTTCCGAGATTGGTTGCAGTGAATTTTTCTCCTTTTTCACCCCAGATGTACGAGACTGTTGCATTATCAATTGATAAATCACGGTCTTCATCAATATACTCGAAATAATACGTTCCGGTTCCACCATAGATAATGGTAGGTATCTCCGGTGCCTCAACAGAGGTTCGTATAGGTATGATGCTCAGAGTTGTAGTTGTACTATTCGATGTGAACTCTTTGTCAAGAGGAACAGCAGATATTCTCAACGTATAAGTCGTTGCAGGATATTGACTTGTGTCTATTGAGAGGTTATAGTAGCCATAATAGGATTCACCTAATATTGAACGATTGAGAAGGAACAGTTGATAGGGAATACCAGGTCCAATGAGGCTG
>JAEOST010000384.1 GCA_016840245.1 Candidatus Thorarchaeota archaeon | reverse complement strand
TGAAATTCATGACTTGTGGAAACCATATCTGAGAGAATTATCGAAGAAGATGATATCCAAGACCGTAGGTTTTGAAATTAACACGTCATCATTGAGAAGAGGTATGCAACAACCGATGCCGGAAGAACGGATCGTATCTGCTTTGCAATCTGAAGGAGTCAACACAGTCACTGTTGGATCAGATGCTCATACACCAACAGACGTAGGAAAAGGAATCAAGACTGCACTTGATATGATAAAACGGGCAGGATTTGATGGACCATCCATCTACCGAAAACGTAAGTCAAAAGTTGTATCATGGTCGGACCTTGAAAAATAGAACGGAACCAGAAATAATATCTGAACCTGTTGAACTAAACTTGGAAATACTACTCTGCATTGTATCAAGAAGTAGTATTGCAGTCTATACCAACATGCTTAACATTTGGATTTATGCGAAGCCCGTTGCCGAGTGTGAGTCAGACATTGGCGAAATCCACCAGAGCATCCTACGCAGTTCTTACTGCAGTCACAATGGCACACTTTCTAAATCATATCTATTCTGGAGCATTGTCACCATTTCTCCCATTGATACAAGCAGATCTAGGCTTAAGCTATACTGAGGTTGGCATCATCGCAAGTGCAGTAATAATAGCCATGACTCTCTCACATATTGTTGTAGGATATCTAGGAGACAGAGGTGCACGTTGGCGTGATGGGTTCATCTCAATCAGCATTCTCCTCAGTGCCCTCGCAGTAATCCTTGTTAGTTATTCTAGCAGTTTTCTGATTCTTGCAATTTTCCAATTCTTCCTTGGTGTTGGTGCATCAGGATATCACCCCAGTGTATTTCCAGCACTTGCTGAGAAGTTTCCAAAAAGAGACCTGGCTAAAGCAACCGGAATCCAGGCTATGGGAGGTCTCATCGGAAGTGCATTTATTCCTTTCCTAGGAGTTTCACTGCTTATCGTTCTTGGTGGTTGGAGACTCTCGTTGATAGTTATCGGAATGATAGGTTTTGCTTTCTTCATACCCTTCATTATTCTAATGAGGTATTCGAGTTCAGGATATTCTGAAGGATTCATTGACAAAGAGGATGAATGGGAAGGAGCAGAAGGATGGACCAAAGATTATTGGCTTAGTCTGACTCTCAAGGGCTTGAGGGGTATGGCCTTCAATTGTACATCATTGCTTATGCCCCTCTACCTTGTAGACACATATTCTGTCGATCTTGTTTGGGCAGGCTACTTGACAGCAATTCTGCTAAGTTCAGGGCTAATGGGCGAGATTGTAGCAGCTCCGCTCTCAGATAAGCTAAACAGGCGTGTACCATTCCTAGTTATCTCAACTGGTCTTGTAACTCCTGCATTGCTTCTGCTAAACTATTCTCTGAGTGAAGGAGCGCTCATTATAATTCTAATAGTCATTGGATTCTTCTTCTATTTTGGAGTGCCACCCAGTAACGCGTACCAAACAGAGGTGAGTCCACGAAAGAAGAGAGGTCTTGCTTTTGGTCTTCTTTTCTCAATTGGAGCTTTACCAGGTGCAGTGGCACCCATAATTTTTGGAGCAATTGGAGATTATTTCCAAGGAGACTTGTCAGCATCAATCATGTTCTTGGTTATAACAACGACATTGGCAACTCTTGTGGCATTGCTGATGAAAGACGCAAAGACTACGGAAATTGTCAGTGAATCTCAGCTAGATATTGCTGGAGATCAATATGAGGGACAGAAACAGAATTAAACCAGTCGTCACACAAGATTATTGGTGATACTTTGAGAAATGGTTTAGCGATTGCCCTAGCCCTCATTGGAGGGTTCCTATTATTCCAAGTCAGTTGGGTTGGAAGCATTGGTTTCATTGCAGATATTGCTGTATATGCAGCCACATACTTCCCAGCAGCAGCTGATGTAATAACACTGGTTTTGACTATCTTACTCTATATTGCTGCTCTAGGTGGCATAGCAGTCATCATTGGTGGAATACTAATTGCAATGAACAGAGTTGGAACTGGGAAATTCGTTATTGGCCTTGGCGCAGGTGTTGGTCTCTTCGGACTTATCATCACGTTGGTTGAAGCGTATCTAGCTGGTGGAGTAGCGGCTCTCACAGACTTCATCACGCTGGTTTCACAGTCTATCGCC
>JAEOST010000383.1 GCA_016840245.1 Candidatus Thorarchaeota archaeon | reverse complement strand
CCCTGCATGTAAAGTGTGTTATATGAAAAGGGTCCTGCTAAGGTAATGAATCCAGAAGTATAAGTCTGTCCATCAGCTTGTCTTGCAATCTGCAATTTTATGTAATATCCCCCTGTCCTGTGCGAAAAGTCGTTAATGAGAACTCTATCATCATGAAGTGTATGTACTAACTCCATACATTACATTTCAATTGAATGAGTAATGATGGAACTGGAATTTTGTTTAGAGAGAGTTGAAGATGGTCTGGGTCAAGCCCAGAAACCACCTTCTGGATCACAGTTCCGCTACATTGGAACCTGCACAAGCTCGTAGACTCTCTCCCTCGCGTCGTTCTCATGCTCTTCTTCCCGAATTAGACCCAGGGCCTTCAGTCGACTGAGACCGTAGTTCACCGTCCGGGGAGGAAGAAAAGTGCTGCTTATCAGGTCCTGCCGGGACATCCGGCGTTTGTCTCTAAGAAGCACGTAGAGGAACTTCGCAGAAGGAGGTAGAGACAAGAATGAGCGTCGGGCAAAGGTGATCCCACCTGAAAATTATTGCCATGTATCATATACCTCCGTATAGTTTTGATTCAGACTGACGAGGTTCATTGATAAGCTTTAGCATCATAGAAATAGTTATGGAGTAGATTGGAAAATGGTTTCCATCGAGTCGTTGGATATCAAAGGCTACCGTGGTAAACCGATTAAGAACAGGTTCTACACACAATTTGCTGAAACTGACAAGGTAGCCCTCGTCTTCCCTGGACTAGCATACAATACGACAATGCCGTTGCTGCATTATACGATTCAAGCAATCCTCACTAGTGGTTTGAACGTGCTCACTGTGGACTACGATTATTCCAACAATACCGAATTCTTGGAGCTGCCCATACGGCCTCGGGCTGATTGGGTAACCAGAGATGTTGAAGCTGCTCTAAGGATAGTGACTGAGGTCGGAAAGCAAGAGGTTGTCTGTCTTGTAGGCAAGTCACTGGGAACTCTAGCTGTAGGTCATCTACTTGAAACATACGAAAATCTGCGAGACGTGAAGACCATCTGGCTCACCCCGCTGATCAAGAATCCAGAACTCATGGAACAAATGTTGTCCTACATGAAGGATGCAGTACTGGTCATTGGAACCAAGGATGCCCATTATGACAGTGACATCATTGATCGATTGAATGCAACTACTCTGCTGAGTGGAGTAGTCGTGGAAGGGGCAAACCACAGTCTGGAGATTGAAGGGGATGTGACGAAATCCTTGAGGGTCTTGATGCAGGTTGTCACCATCATCCAACAGTTCCTGATGTAGTTGTATCATGACGACTTTTGTAGAACAAGTACCCATTCACCCAACATACGTTCAGGTCTAGGGATTCTGATGAAATGTCGTATGAGTTTGGAGAAGAAGGTATGCTCTAGGTCAAATCCGACACTTGAGGTGGCAATCTCTGAGAGAATCTCATCAGACCGGACCTCAACACCGCGTATGAGGTTGTTCCCGATTGCTACGCAGTATCGACTTCCAGGTCTCAAGACCCTCATCATTTCCCCCAGTTGTTGTTCCATGTCCTCGAAGAATTTGTAGACTATGTAGGACCTTCTTGGGTCCTTCTCGAATATCTGCTCTAGAATCGGGTCTAAGGTTTCATACCCTGTGGTTCGGAGACACTCATACTCCTTCTTGTAGACTGTCTCTGTTCCGATGTACTTTCTCTTGACATGTGAGAGTGGCCCACTACCGAGAAGTCCAAGCCAGTACATCTCCAGTTGATGTGTTCGTGGATAGTCGACAGCGTTGATGTATGGTGGTGATGTCACTGCCAAATCTATTGAGTCTTCTTCAAGATTGGTTTGGATAGCTGTTCCTTTTGGAAGTCGAACGTGCCCAGTTTCAAGTTTGTCGACAGCATTCATGAATTCATTCATAGCAATCTGCTGTCGGGCCAGCGTCTGTATGAACCTTGAAACTGTATCACCAGGTTCAATCTTCTTGACCACCTTCTTCCTGAGAACTGTTCTAGTACAATGGGGATCAGCATTGGATACGTCTCTGATGATTGAGGACAGTACAACTCTGAAGAAGTCCCCAATCTCTTCCTTCTCAGGATGTAGTGACTGGGTCTTGTTGATACTATCAAGTAGTATCGCCAATTCCTCTAGAACGAATGGTTGAAACCAGTTGTCCCGGTAGTTGAACTCAGGGATGATACATTCGTATGACTCATCATGAACGGTCTTCTGAATCCGGGTAAGAAGCGATTCTGATGCAAGCATGAGTGAGTCAGTGTTGATGGGAGTAGTCTTAACCTTCGAGATCAGACGAGCGATGGGATCAATGTCGACCCCTATGCCAATTCTATCGTTCAGCATAGCCTCTAGTAGAGTGGTTCCACTCCCACACATCGGATCTAGGACACTATCTCCTTTTTCCGAGTATTTTCTAATGAGATAGCGAGGTAGTTCTGGAAAGAACTTTGCAGGGAACTTGTGTATTCCATGGGTCAGGAATGACTGATCATTGCTGACTATGAGGATGCTTCCACCATGTGGAATATCGAAGCTTGTGTCGAGGTCTCCCCTGACCTCAATTGTATCACTCATTGATTTCTGAATGATAGATACTATTCAAAAGACCGAGCAATATACATCAAGATAAATATCGTTAACCATTCAAATGAGATATATAGGAGTAGTATTGTAGTTTCTTGTCCCTTTTTGGGGCACGAATTGCGTTGAAGGAGAAAAACCAAAATGGCAGATCTAAAGAATATCGGAGACCTGCTCATTCTTATTGGTGGTATTGTCGGTCTGATTGAAGGAATCCTAACAGTATTGGGACTCCCCTATCTGGCATTCCTGCCCTATGTGAGCTTTGGTCTCGGTGGTCTGATTACTGGAATCCTTGGAATCCTGTTCTCATTGATCGCACTAGTCAACAGTGGTACAATCACGATTGCTGCGCTAGGGTTCAGCAACAAGTGGCTTGTCGTACTAATCATGGGTGTACTCATGTATTTGTTCGCAAGTGGACTTGGTGGCGCTCTAGTCATTATTGGTGCAATACTACTGTGGCTTTAGTTTAGGATTGCTCAACACCGGATCCTTTGGACTG
>JAEOST010000382.1 GCA_016840245.1 Candidatus Thorarchaeota archaeon | reverse complement strand
GTAGTTGTATTTCCCCAGTTTCAATCTGCTCAATGAATTTGACAAGCCAACGACGCTCACCACGAAGTCTGTATAATGGACGCTCAAAGAGAGATAGTATGATTGGAAGGTTAACATCGTCCTCAAACTGAGAAACAGGAATTGCTCCAATCATTCTATTTGGATGTACCAATCTCAAGTGTGTCAAGTTCTTAATTGTATCAACATTGAATTTCAGAAATTTAATCGCATCATCTATTCGTGTTCTGTACTCGTTCAGTGCATCAAGTGCACTCTGTTTAGAAAGAACTGACAATCCAGACATTCCCAAATCAAACATGCTTTTTTCACGAGGCGGATTGGATATACAACGATGAATCTGCACCTCCAGTTCCTTGCGCCCCAGTGCAGTGATTGCGTAGATTCTTCGTGAGTTCTTATTCTGCTCTGATGATTTCTTACTCCGGATCAAACGACGTTTTTCAAGCTCTGATAGTGCTTTGTACACGGATGAAAACTTGATGTCTACCCAATTTCGATAACCCCGTTCTTCTAAGATCTTATTAATCTCATATCCGTACTTGGCACCACTACCAACAAGTGAAAGGACTGCGAGATATGTTGGAGGGAGTATGGATTCAGATTTCGGATTCATCACAATTAACTCTTTTATTATACTAGTAGAATACATTAATTATGCCAGTATAATAATTATAAGGTCTCCGATACTCGTTAAGCATTGAGTGCTATTTTTAAAAGGGGGTTGAATCCCTCACACAATACTCGACCGGTGATAATGGTGTCCAAGAAAAGCCTAGCACTTGCAGTTACTGTCTTTCTATTGACTATGAGCATTGTAGGCACATCGGTCGCTGTACCTGCTCCTGAAGATGAATCAGGAGAACCAATTCATTCAGGACATAACTTGTCGTGGGGTATAGACCCTGAAACGAATCCATATCTCGATTTCTATCTTCACACTGAAATCGAAGATGAAAATGGTACAGTAGTGTTAGTGCATGAACCCATCTTCTATTTGATAACCGACATAGGCACCATTCCAATTATGATCAATTCAATCCCAACGGCATTTTTTACTAATCATTGGGCACTGAATGGCTCACGAATTACCGATTGGTCTAACTACTTCAAGATTTACAATGTTGTACATGCAATCTATAATCCTGTAATGCCTATCGGAAATTGGACCCACCTAACGCTGTTGATTCAGAGTAGTTCACTACCGTACGTATATCCGAATGTAACTTTGGACTTCATCGATAATGCACAGGAATGGGGATTCAGTTACACCTACTACTACTATGGTGCCTTCATTGAGAGTACATCTATCTGGTTCAAGTCAGATGGAACACTTGAGAACGTTCAGATGTCAGGCACCATTGAAGGTTTGAGGTATGAGGTGACACTGACAAGAGTGACAGTAATTGATCCGATAACAATCTACATTGGTGTGGGTGCTGCCATTGGAGTAGTAGCACTCATCATAGTTGTCTATTTCGGAATGAAACGTCGTCAGTGACTATCCTAAGAACCAGTGAGTATCTCAACACGAGAGAGAAGATTGTCAACTTGTGACATCAGGTCATCCAGTTGATATTGATCAGAGAGTGCTCTTGCTTGTAGTAGTTCGTCGTGCACTCGTTCATAGGTTGTCCAGAAGACCTCAGTTGTATCACTCATACCTAGAAGGACGCCAACCTCTCGCTGGGCCTTCCAGATGATACCTAGAACAGCCTCTCTGGCCTTCTCTGGACTTGTTATAGCCCGACGTTTTACTACATCGGTTAGTCGTCGCTGTCGTTTAGCCTCGTCTTCTGCACGCTTCAATTCCAAATCTCGATAGTAATCAATCGCTTCTCGTTCAGACTTCCTAATCCACCTTTGTCGTGCCCATTGCTCTAGAGGACCGTAAGAGAAGAGATCCAATCCCCAGACAAAAATGACTACACAGACAATGAAGATAATTGATATGGCTATGTACGGAACGGGGAGTGGTTGAATCCAGAGGTATACCCAGAAGGCCTGTAATAGTTCAGCAAAGGTGATAACTTCCAGAACCAATAACACAACGAGCAGGAATACAGCTTGGCGAACCTCACGGTCTGTCACTGGACCATGGGTCTCTTCAAACATTTCACCGACTGCTCTGGTAATTGATAGAATGAGTAACATCGATATAGAAAGACCCACAAGGTCGTTCATGATGTTGAGGGCTATGCCAAGTTGAACTAGCACTGAGAATATTATGAGTGCAACTGGTATACCCTTTCTATCCATCATAACCCAGAGGATAATTGCAAATATCTCAAATCCAAGCATGACAATGAACATATAGAATTCTAGACCAGTTATCCCTATCAAAGATAGTCCACTGACAAGAATAGGAAGAAGACCAGGAACAAAGCCGACAACTGCTATCATCGTTACAATAACAGCCACACATACGACTGATGACTTGTTTTTCCCGTCACGAGGTACTGCTGCAGTAGCCAGTCCAAGGATGTAACCAAATAGTACAATAATAGCTAACATGAAAGGAGGCGAGTCATCGTCAAGATTGCCTAGCTCAAAGAAATTGTCAGTAATCAGAAACATGACTAAAAACGCTGCAACCTCTGCAACCACAAGAGCAGAGCAACAGACAGAGCACTCTTCTTTGTCCCAGAAG
>JAEOST010000381.1 GCA_016840245.1 Candidatus Thorarchaeota archaeon | reverse complement strand
TTTCCTTGATTTCTCCAGTATCTCACGTGTCATCTGTACAAATGCTTCTTCAACATTCGTATCTTCCTTTGCGCTAGTCCTAACATGTGAAATACCATGTTTCTCAGCCGCTTTCTTGACTTTCTTTTGATCCACTGCACTCTCAAGGTCTACTTTGTTCTCAAGTAGTACCAGTGGGATGGGACCAGTCACTCCATAGAGAGCATCTATCCACTCATTGGCCCTACTGATTGTTTCAGGTCGTGTGGTATCAAAGACAAAGAATGCGCCTGAACTGTTTTGGTAGTAGGCCTTTCTAAGTTGTGCAAAGTCGTCCTGTCCTGCTATGTCCCAAACTACAAGTTTGACTTTGATATCATTGATTTCAACAATCTTCACGTGAATGTCAGTACCAATTGTTGCGAGGTAGTCACCCTCAAAGCTATCATAGACATATCGACCAACTAGACTTGTTTTTCCAACAGCACCCTCGCCTAAAAATACCAATTTGTACAAATAATCGATGTTATCAGACAGGGTTCATACTCTCCACAATTATGGCCTTTGTAAAATGGAAATGGGACTCGTCTAATAACAGTATCGCCCATGGTGAGAAAGAGACCCTTGTAAACTTTAACTAGCTCACCAAAAGGGACAAAAGAGGGACGATAGTATCTGGACGGGGTAGTGAGTTCCATGCAGATAGGCACATTTGCCAGACATCATAACCAGCTAGAACAGGCTCTTGAGTATGAACCAGACTTCATAGATTTGAGAATGGACATGGATTATAGTATTAAATTCGATGAGGTCAAAAAGATACTTGCTGAACATGGAACCTCTTGTACCCTTCATCTCCCAAGTAGCCCTGATTGGAAACCCATCGACATTGGAAGAGAGATAATACCTTACATCGATCTCGGTGTGGAAATCGATGCGTCTCTAGTGACATTTCATACCGCACTCTCATCGCTGTTCTATGAGGATGAGGATATTGACGCATTTCTTGAAACGGTCCCATTAGCCTGTGATGCAGCAAATGAACAAGGTATCACTATAGCTGTAGAGACTCTAGGGCTCTATTACACCGAGCTTGCTATGCTAATAGACAAGTGTCCTAAGATTCAAGTTGCACTTGATATCGGACATGGTCAAATAATGGCGAATAAGAATAGAGCAGTTGAGCTAATCATGGCATTTTCAGATAGGATTGCTATGGTGAATGTCCATGACAACACAGGTAGTGACATGGTTGAGGAAGTCCAACAATTGAAAATCAAGAGAAGTCTAACCTGTGAAGACTATCGTGAAATAGCTATCAAGTATGATACTCATCAAGCAATTGGAGAAGGGAATATCGACTTCGATTGTATCTTCAGGGAATTGAAAGAACGCTCATATGATGGCAAGTTCTTGATGATGTGTGGAGATCCCACCAAGTTTCCAACTGAACGTACAGCGTTCACTGATAGCTGGCTTGCTGCATAATTAATCCGGTTAGGCCCTAGCAATAGAGTCCACAAGTTGGGCAGTTTCTTTTATCCCATTCGTATCTTCAGCCTTCTCAAATAATGCTCGGGCTATTCTGAGTTCCTTAGCGGCTATGTCATTCATACCTTGAACCACAAGGAATCTCGCTTGCTTTAAACGAGCAGCACCCATCGCACTGTAGACTTCAGGGGGGTAATCAAACATGTCAATGGTGATTAGAGTTCCACAACTGGAACACTCAGTCACCCTATCAAGATAATCTGGTGCTGCAACAGGAGGAGCTGATACTTCTGGTGCGGCTGCGGGAGTGGGTTGTGCGACTGGTTCAACGGGAACGTCAGAACTTTCTTGGTCGTACCGTGAAGATGAGAATTCATCACCAGCAGCAGGTGCGAAGGGTGATTTGACATCGTCCTCAGCAGGAGACTCATCTCCCTGAACAAAGACAGATTTAGCCCCCAAAATTGAAGACTCAATCTGATCAGAAGATGGGGCAGCCGGAGCCATCAAGTGCTCAGCCTCTGGAGGGAGTGGTTCAGATCCCTCCATCATAGTGGGAGTAGGAACTTCGCCTGCAGCCGCCAATGCTTCAGGACCCTCAAGGAGCTCTCTTACCTCACTTGCTCTTAGCATCCTGGGCTCGACAATACCTGTACCCGCCTCGTCGATTCCTGCTTCCTCTGCACGCGCAAAGGCCTCACGGGCCTTCTCAAGCTCTGATTTTTGTTTACTACTACCTGCAGTTCTAACCCGATCCTTGGAAACCTCACTCGGTTTGACCCATTCATCTTCTGTTGCAGGAGGTGATGCAGCGGCTGGTGTTTCAGCAACAGGTGCAACGGCAGGTGCAGGTTTCGGAGTTGTTGCCTTCTTTTTCTCAGCCTTCAATTTTTTTAGCAACGATGTTCCACAACGAATACAGTGTTTCCTTTCGGGTCGGTTTGACTTATTGCATTTGGGACAAACCCGCAAAATAGTTCACCTCAGAGCTCCTCAGCGCCGTGATGTCATGTACCTAGAACCACATATACATTTGCTGGATTTATATTGAGGTCTAAATTTGTCTAATAATCTCAGTTCCAATAAGATAGTGGAATCTGCTAGGATTTATCTAATCCTTTCACAGTGGTCAAATTATGTTAATTCCTCCTGTTGCAAAGAAAAAACCACATGAGTTTGATGTTCATGGTGTGAAATTCTCGGATGATTATTTCTGGCTTCGAAACAAGGGCACTGATGAGGTCGTAGAATATCTGAACCTAGAGAATGAATATACCTTCTCAATGATGGAGCACACTAGCGAACTCCAGGAACAACTATTCCAAGAGATGAAGGGACGTATCAAAGAGACCGATGAGAGTGTTCCGGTGAAGTGTGGCGATTACTTCTACTATTATCGAACTGAGGAAGGGAAGAACTACAGAATTCACTGTCGTAAACACAAGTCTCTAGATTCACCTGAACAGGTGATTCTCGATGGAAATGAACTAGCAAAAGACCAGAAGTACATGAGTCTGGGTACAATGAGAGTGAGTTCGGATCAAAAGCTCTTAGCATATTCTGTTGACATCACTGGTGGAGAGGTCTACGAAACAAGGATTCTGGATATTGAATCTGGAAAACCCATTGATGCAATCTCTAAGGTCGGAGTATATATTGAGTGGGCAAATGATGACAAATCTATCTACTACTCTGAGCAGGATGATATTCATCGAGAGTACGCAGTTTCGCGTCACGTTATAGGCACTGAGCAGTCTGATGACGTTCGGATCCTAGAAGAGCCAGATACGACCTTCATGCTCTTCATGAAAAAGTCGAGAAACCGTAAGTACCTCCTCTTCAAGCTAGGTGGTTATAGCAATGAGACCATAGAGGTTCGATATCTAGATCTAGAAAAGGGAGACACCAATGTTGAGATGTTCTTCCCACGAACTCAGGGAGTTGAGATGGAGATCGATCATCATATGGGTCATTTCTACTTCATGATAAATATCGAGGACCCAATGTCCTTCAAACTGATGCGTACAAAGGATACAGCACTTGAGAGAGAGAACTGGGAATTAGTGATTGACAAAGATTTCCAGGTACGTGTCCCATATCTTGTGACTTTCCGGAATCATATTGTTCTATATGATCGAGAGGGTGGTTATGCAGATTTTGTTATCTATGAT
>JAEOST010000380.1 GCA_016840245.1 Candidatus Thorarchaeota archaeon | reverse complement strand
AGGTAAATAGGGCGGGGGTGTAAGTACCAAGCTCCGGCGAGGTATTCAGCTCACCGCTACTAATGTCCAAGGCGTGCGGACCAAAAGTATGGCTCGCGCAGTACCTAGAGTTGTCAAGGAGTCGGTGTTTCGAAAAGCGATTAGCGTCCATCTTTTGCAGACTATATTATTTTGCAGTGTTATTCGACTGAGTGGGAATTATGTGTTGGCTAATAATCCTCAGAAGAAACAGAATCTCTTTCCTTATGACTACGTTCTGATTTCCCAAGAGAAACCATGTATGTACAAGTCCCTATGAACGCAAACACAATGCCAATAATCCACAATGACACCAACAGGTTGAATGAAGACGGTTCAGAAATTAGGAGCATTACAAAACTAACTGCAGGTAGTCCGAGTATCGGAATCGAGCAGATTACCATTACAATGTGAGCGTGATACTCAGCGGCAGCAAAACATCTAGCTGAGCAGTAGCTGAATCCTCTACTACGCCACCTGAATGTATTATCCCAATACCTCTTGAGTTTTCCACACCAGTTGCATCGGATCTCTTTGGGTTCCACTTCCTATAATTCTCAGCAGTCAGGATAAACGCTTCGTCTACATGCAAACCGAAATCTGGCCACTTCTAAAATCAATAACTTGGATGAATCAGGGAGTGAGTGTGAGAAAAATAGCATCCATTCGCTGTGAACATAGAAAATATGACTGATTTTTGATAGCAGTATTCACAATCGACTCTACAGATGATGTTTTGCATTACAGTTGGTTTTATGCTGTAGCAATTTCGCAGTGGTACTTTTCCTCGTAAATATGAGCGAAGCACTTTTCTGTTCGATATTTCTTAACATTTGTGGGAATGGAGAGATATGAAGAGAGTATCCCAGATTATTTTATCGTTGACATTAATGAGTATGTTTTTTGTAGTACATGTTGATGCTGCCACATCGCAAGGACTAGACTGGGGTTTCGAAGTTGGTGGTCAGTATAATTATGACTATGTACTTAAAGACAGTAACAACGAGACCTTAGTAGAAGAAGTTATTCACATAGTTGCGAACACAAGGCCAACAATACCAAATATCGTGAGTGTCTGGGATGATCTACCAGCAATTGAAGCTGAAATCACGTGGACTAATGGGTCATCAGTAGAAGTATTTGCGTTGTCCTATTTTATGTACGCAATGGATGTTGAGTTCGTACTTCCAATCGGTAACTGGACTCTATTGACTAATCTATACAGAGATTCAGCACACTTTGATGGTACAATTTCAGATACAGGTAGTTATTGGGGTGTTGAAGGCACAATACTAGTATGGGGTGTAGTCACAACTAATATTGAATATCTGAAAGATGATGGGTTAATGGCTCATTATACTTTGAATGCTAATAATGGATCATTAACTGTGACTAGACAAGGGCTCTCAGGTGGTATCATAGATCTAATCATGGATAATATCCTGTATATTGGAGCTGGAGTAGCAGTCATATTGATTGTCGTTTGTATTTACTATGTAAAGAAGAAATAGATTGCAGATAGGGCTGAAGTGGTTGAGAATGCTTGTTTTATAGACAAGACAGACTGCTCTTTGCCTCATAACCATCCGGACATCTACTATACCCGGTACTATTCAGAAGCGAGGACATTGGTTAGGTCAAATCCGTGTTTATTCTCTTCTCTGTACTAGTATATGATATTCGGATTAGGAATGGGTAGTCCCCCATTGGTTGCATCTCGGTGTACCTCAGTCAACCATCCCTCTTCAGTCCTGAATTGAAATACCCACACAAGTTGGAACTCGATTGGATCATCAAATACACCAGCAATTGTTCTTAAACGAAGAAAGGTGGAGAGATGATTTAGTGAACCACCATTGTTTGTATTTGCAAAATCTACAACCTCATCATAGATTATTTCTGGATTGATTAAACCACTAATATCAATGTCTGGAATCTGAACATACAAAAAGCGGAAATCGCATACTTCTCCTGTGACAGCATCTACTCGTGCTTCAATCCCTTCAATGAAGTCGTCTGACAGTACTTTCTCATTGGGACTTGCTATTCTTATTCGATAATCTATTGCATTAGTTTCATTTGGATAGGCCTCTGAATCAATTAACCGCATCTTCTCTGTCAAGTAGTATTCGTTATCGATAAGATATTGAACAAAACAACTCTCGATCACTGATCGATTACCAGGACTTCTGTCTGAGTTGATTGGTGGACTGAGATATCCATAATTAAACCTATTAGTCCAGTGGACATGATACGAAACAATGCGGCCTGTAATCGCATGCAATCTCACTAATACCACCAAGTCATCAAGGTAATCTGTGAATCGTATTGTCCACATTGGTAAGCTCAATTGTAACTCAGTCCAATGGATTCTATTCAACCTCGTTGAATACCTCTCAGGAATGAACGCACGTGCGAGATCTATTGCATCATCCTCTGTGATTAGCTCCTCCGAAACAGGTGAAAATCTCAAGACATAGGGATTTCTGCTTATCAATTCAAAATCCCCGTGAAAAAGTCCTAAGTTATTTTCAGAGCTAACTGCCTCATAGAAAATGGATTCATTAATTGGTATCCCCGGGAGGTGGATTTGGCTCATATCTACCCGTGATGCTTGGTATTGGAGTATTGGCAGTAGTAAACCTGCAAAAAATATAACCAGTACTAAGAGAATTGTAACAATTTTCTTATCCTCTATCTTTCGCAACAATTTTCCCTAAATGATAATTGGTTCAAATAATATGGTTCTTTGGTTTAGAGTAGTTTTGTACTATTTATTTCGAATCTTAATCAAAATTGGGTTGCTCGTAACAGATTTATCCCCGCACTCCATATGTTAGCTCTAGGATTGTTGAGTCTCAGCTAGACGTTTCTTCCAAGCCTTTTCGATTTTCTTCTCTCTATTGTAATGACCCATCTCTCCAGAGGATTTTTTGGCACTACCTTTGACCACAACATATCCTTCTAAGATGAGGAGAAAGAACGCAGGAATGAATCCTGTAAGGTCGCCCCCTATGAAGAGACCCAGTACTCCAACGACAATGGATGTGATAATTGTCCAGAGTCCAGCGAAGAAGAAGAACCACTTCCTGTTGGACGCTGGTGCTTTTAGGAAGCTCACATAATCAATCTTGATTGTAGGCTCATAGTATTCATCTCTACACATACCCAAGAGACCGATACCCAATACCTTGCCTGCTATGACTCTTCCCAGAGGATAATAGAAGGCAACAACACCCATGACACATATGAATCGAAGGATTAGTGTCCACAGGTCTGCTAGAGACCATCCAAAGACATTGCTCCAGTCTAATGGTGTGCCCAGAAGCCAAATATATACAATTAGGGGTCCTAGACCAAGCAGAATCATCAATGTCAATGCAGGGCCTAGGCGGAATGTTCTACCCCTGTCTACTTCAAACAGGAGGTTTCTGATTTCAGCTGCAATGACTATCTCATCATCATTCGGTTGAGGATTTCTCTTGATCTGACGTACCAATTTCCAGAAATACTTCCTTGTTTCACTAGTGACGTTCTCAGGGTCTTGCTTTACTTTTACTAAAATTCGCTGAAGATTTTCCAGTCGATCTGTCACTTTAAGAAACCTCAAATCATTGAGTGAATGGTCCTACAAGAATTCTTTGAGTGGCCCTGAATACGGAATTGTTAGTGATTATAAGGACTGATTCAGGTCATCATTCGCATGTAAGACATGAGTGGTGGATTGAGTGTGTACTAGTCTTATTCTGAATAATGGGGTTGAGATTCCAGCACTTGGCTTTGGAACGTATCAGATCAGAGGACAGGTTGTTGAGAAGGTCATCTCTTGGGCCTTAGAAGCAGGGTATAGACACATCGACACTGCAATGGCCTATTCGAACGAAAAACGAATTGGAGCTGCACTAAGAGAGAGCGATGTCCTTCGAGAGAATCTGTTCATCACCACAAAACTCTGGAACAAGGACCATGGATATGAGAATGCTCTGAGAGCAATTGACACCAGTCTAAACAAACTTGGTCTTGACTATGTTGACCTCTATCTCATTCATTGGCCCATTGAAGGATTCACAGAGACCTGGACTGCCATGGAGGAGATACTAGTATCAGGGAAGGCCAGAGCCATTGGTGTTAGTAATTTCATGATCCATCATATAGAGGAACTCTTAGCAGTAACGAAGACTGTTCCGACTGTCAATCAGATTGAATGTACTCCCTACTTGTACAACAGGGACATCCTCGAATACTGTGACAAGCACGGTATCAAGATATCTGCCTCAAGTCCATTGACACGCGGTACAAAACTTGATGATTCAAAACTCGTCCAGATAGCTAATAGTCACGAGAAGACAACTGCCCAAGTCCTGATACGCTGGGGATTGCAACACGGATTGATTGAGATACCCAAATCCAGAAGCAAAGACAGAATTATCGAGAACTTTCAGGTCTTTGACTTCACGCTTTCTGAAGAAGATATGCGAGAACTAGACAGCTTTGATGAATGCCTTAGAGTTCATGGAAGTTCAATACATCAGAAACTGTCGGACCGTTATCTAGGATAACGATTCTTACAGCTCACTGTGGATTATACGCAATGAGTGTGCCTGAGGTTCTGTACATTGCCCAGTCATGATCGATGAAATCGTAGAATCCTGTTGATATGCCATTTGTACTGTTGTACGTGAATCGCATTCCAGTATCTGCATCCATATCGTATCCCACATATCCAAAGATGAAATATTCCCCACTGACCTCTCCATAATAGATGTCAGCAGAGTATACTGTGGTTATACTTACCTCATCGTAATCAATGAACAACGAGTCAAGAAACTCCCAATCTCCGATTGGCAATATTGCCCGAGATGCGTAATAGAGATAGAGGTCTTCGTTGGGATACACTTGGGGATTTATTTCAGATCCATTCGAATAAATGCAATCAAACTGTATCTTACCGAAGATGTCTGTAAAGAACGAATTATGCGTCATTACTACAGGAATATCCGGTAGACTTGTGATTGTCAGATTAACTTGCCCTAAATCATATGTTCCATCATATTGGTACTCATACACGTCTTCAGAAAAATTGTATACTAGTGTATCTCCAACACTCACACCCCATTCAAGTGTATGTTCTATAGGTGTTGTCGAATCAGTACTTGTAGGGGTTGTGGTTGTTGTTGTAGAATTGGTGTTTGTCGTTGTGGGGAATGGTCCACTCAGGAAGATAAAGGCAAACCCTACCCCACTTCCTACACATACTAGAACCAAACAAGCTAACACTATTCGATTACTAGACGCCATCTCCACCGTTTCATAATACATCTAGTTGCGTAAATATCTTGTCTTTGTAGAAACCTGACATAAGTAGGTTCAAACCTTATTCCTCCTCATTGACCTTGATTTCATGATATCCATGATAACTCCATGTGTCATAGTCAAAACAGTGGTCCTTTATTCCTCAGTTGCTTGTAGTAATTGCTTTTATACAAGTGAAAACTGATATTCGTAAAACCGTATCAATGGTAGCTGTGTCTCCAATGTCTGATGTATTCGAACCAGAGAGTAAAGAAGCTGAAATCACACTTTCAGGTGCGATTATCTCAATTGCCATCTTACTCTTTGCATGCTATATGACATACATCACATTCCTTACATTCTATGACACTCCTATGGGTTTCATAATCCTCGGAATAATGGCATCCATTGGAGCGGTGTTTCTTTACATTTTGATGAAACGATACAACCTTTTTCCATCTAACATTGAATGATGATTTTCTCTACTCGAGACCTCAAGAGCTCTGAAATACCTACTCTTGATAATCCATTACAATCTGGATGGGACTTAGGCAGCTGACAACTGGTTCCGGAAAGTCAGATAAGGGCGATATTACGTACCGTACTAGGTGATTCATCTGAAGTTAGTCGCGTGGATGGGAATGCTCATTGTGGCTGTCATTGCTGCTGTAATCCTAGGTTTTACTCCCGTTGGTGCAGGCATCACTGAGATCACAGCAGATATCCTCGGCTCGTTCATCGGTATCTTTGCGGCTCTGGCTCTCAGTGAGATTGTAAAGGAAGTTGACAACAATCTCAATGCAAGACGACTTCGAGTTGATTTACTCACCAACATGAGCAAGATGGTCGATGAACTCTCACCTGAGTATCCAACCGCATATGACACGACAAAGTGGGATGCAGCATTCTCTTCTGGGGAGATCAACTTGCTCAGGAGAGTACAGAGAGAGAAGTTCTATGCGGTATATCGGATGATTCAGTTCTATAACAGTAAGGTTGCAGTCTTTCATACAAACAAGCACGATCCTGACTGTGACCCTGCTCGAAGGACCCAAAGTAAGACCATAGCTGTCACTTTCCAGCGTGAACTTATTGAAACACTTACTGGTATTCTAGAGAGAGCTAATTTGAGAGTAGGCTAGACAAGTACGACTTCTCCTGGGACTCTCCGAAATGTCTGTACATCCCCTACGTGGGATGCTCCTACTAGAAATCTCGTGAGTCTCTCGACACCAAGTCCTGCACCAGCACTTGGAACAAATCCTCTTCGTGCAAACTTCAGATATGGCTCGTAATCCTCGACGTTGAAACCATCTCTCTCAATCCTCATGATTATCCTGTCAATGTCCCACTCTCTCTCTGCGCCACTAAGAGCTTCACCAAACCCTTCTGGGTATATCATGTCATAGTTCAGATAGGTTCCAGGTCTTTCAAGGTCTTCAGCATCGTAGAACTCTCGTTTATGGTTTAATACCCAAAATGGATCGATTGAATCTCTACTGACTATTTGTTCCCAATCATAACCGTATCTCTCGATTAGCTCTTCTGTATTGTATATCTCGAACCTATTTGGGACACATAGTTCTCGGTCCCAGACTGCTAGCTCTCCACTACACTCTTTTCTCACCTGGTCGATGATGGCAGTGATGATATCCTCTACCAAGTTGAATACCTGACTCATCTTGGCATTAGCTATTTCAAAGTCCAATTGGGAAAACTCAAACAGATGACAACCTGTACTACGACTCTCAGCATGTTCCAATCGCACATTTGGAGAAACAATGAAGAACTTCTTAATGCCTGATGATACGATAATCTGCTTGTGGAGAATCATGCTCTGCGTCAGCACAAGTTTCTGACCCTGATACTCTATCTCTGGAATTCCTATGATGCTACTATTGGGATCTGGTCCTAGGGGGTCGGTAGCCGTGCTAAGTATTATTGGCATTATCTCAACAAACCCTCTCTCACGGAAGGTCTTTCTGATCACCTCTAAAGCTACACTCTGAACCTTTAATGCGGCGATCAACTTGGAATCTCTCATAGGTTTTGTATAGAGAATTAATATTAAAGAAATATTCAGAAAATACTGAACATACCTTCAGTTTCATTCTGTTTAATGTGCCAATATCTGAATTTTTTACGATATTTCAAGTACCGTAGGAAACAGCCATCAAAGTTTTGAGTCTTCATGTAGATTATTCTTCGAAGCGTGGTAAAACCTATCGAGCTGAGGAGAATGGAAGTACACACTCTTGATACTTCTGACATACTCAACGCAATGACAAAGAGTGGTCTCTCGGTCAAGAACATCCAATTAGGATTAGAACCGGAGCCAGAGGGAACTCCATACATCATATTTGACCACACAATCTATCCTGGTGTAGAGGCTCACCTCTTCACGGCTGCTGATGCCTCACTGTGGTTACCGGCATTCACAACTTCAGGTGATGTGATCATCTACAGACTAAGTCAACAGGATGAGGACCAAGACTCCTCAATCGTCAAGAACGCCAGACTCAAAGATTGGCAAGAGCTGTTAGTTGCCATTGAAAAAATCTCGAATTTAGTGAAACCATACAGAAAAAATCTAGAACAAGGGGGCATACCCAGAATTATCTGGGCACATCATGAAGCTGAATGGCATCATGGACTGCGTGAAGCACCTGACCATGAGAGAAGACCAATCAGCGAATTCTTAGACTATGTTGATCCCTCTATACGACAATGTATCTGTGAACTCAATGAACTCGGGTTTCTGACAAAGGAGAGTTGTTCAGGACTAAGTAACGAGCATCCTGACAGGGAGCCTTACAGACCCTATGTCATGTTTAACGACAGAGTGTACATTGGTGTAAGTGCTCACCTCTTCACCATAGCTGATATTGGACAATGGATTCCGAGCTACGGACCTCATGGCTTTGATGTGGTAGTTAGACAGAAACTTGCAGAACAGAACACGAATGCTTGGAAACGTCTTATTGAAGCTGCACGAGATTTAGCACCTTTCATCTCACAATATCAGATTCTCATCAAGGATAAGAAGAGCATGTTTAGTCGTAAAAGAAAAAGATGTGAAGTACTTTCAGGTTCTGAAATAGAATTATTCGGTGATTCTTGTAGTAAATAGAGTTCTGAAGGAGTCTGCTATTTCTGTGAACTAACGTTCAATTAGTGACAGTAATGGCATGAGGATTGATTCTACTCTTACACGCATCTGTTGTGCAAGCTGCTCGAGCTCTTCCTTCCCCGAATCTGTGATGGTGTAGCTCCGTCTTCTCCTTCCCTCTTTCTCTTGTGTGGAATGTACATACCCCTGGTTCTCCAACCTCCGAAGCTCGGAATAGACCGTTCCAGACTTCAATTCTATGAGTCCTTCAGTGAAACGAGAAATATGTCCCATCAGATCATATCCAGTTGAGTTAGGATGAAGGTCAATAAAGGTAAGAAATAGTGCCCGCACGACAGGTAGAGGTTCCAGAGGATTGTGTGATGGTTCCTT
>JAEOST010000036.1 GCA_016840245.1 Candidatus Thorarchaeota archaeon | reverse complement strand
TCAAAACTTTGCGTAACAGTTCACTTCAGACTGTTCTGTGTGAAACAGAAGATACACGACATTTCATCTATGCTGTGCCTAATGGGGTGTTCAGTCTCTGGGTGGATAAAAACAGTCAGAAATTAGGTCTAATGAGACTGTTACTGAAACATTACATTGAGGAGATTAGAAGGGTGCTTGGTTCAGCTGCGCTTGTAAAACCAGCTGTACCCGATGATTTGCGAGAATTACTGCTTTCGGGAACATCTGATGGCAGTCTTATGCTAGCGAGGCGAGAACCATGACGTACTCAATACTAAATATGATTGAATTAATGGGTGATCAGTTCCCGCTTCTATTGAACTCTGTACTTGGTCGAATCCCAATACTTGTTGTTGGTGAAGATATTGAACTGATTGATGACCTAACTGAGAGTCTTACGTTACTCTGCCCTCATCGTCACAAACTTGTCTTCTGGCGAGACTTCACCTCTGAGGAGGAGATGCTCTCGGTATGGGAAGAAGAGAAACATGACTATGAGGTACACAGAACCGTCATCTGCGGTCTCGCTTCCAATCTAAGGCTCGCATTGGACCGGATGACTATGTTTTCTGGATGGGTCTTAGCGATTCCATTAGGAGGAAGAGTTCTAGGAATAGAAGTGACTGAAGAAACCCTGAATAATGTAGTTGTCCGCATCCTGAACAATTCAGGCAACTGTGGAATACTCAGAGTCGTTTCTCCATCATCCATAGAGTTTACTCTGGTAAAACCGAGTACGGGTAGTTTTGATTTGGAAAAACGAATCGTAAGCAAGATTTTGACACGGAAACATCAATCACTTGAACGTATTCGTCGACTATTGCGGAAATCGCTTCGTGGTGTTGATGTATCAGATCATATCATCAATGCCGTACTGAAGCTTGATGATGAATCTGTAAAGCTCACACATGATGTATTTGACGAAGAGGTAAACAGCTATGTACATGCTGCACGTAGAGCAGTCACACTTCTCTCGAGAATAAGATTGGCCAGAGAACTTGGTGCATCCACATCCTTGACTGAGAGGAACCTATACGAGGCCATAGGCTGGGAGGGAGGACAACTATCTGACCTGATTCAGTTCATTATGGCTGAATGGCACGAAGACTTCTCAGATTGTGTCAAAGGTGGAGCACTTTCAGGACTTGGAGCATGGGTTGACAGTATGTGGGGGAGCTAAGATGATAATTGATTATGGAAACAGAACACTGGGATTGAAGATTGTATTCTTTGGTCCAGCAATGAGTGGTAAAACCACTGCAATTCGATGGCTATTTGCAAGCTTGGACTATGCGGATAAACTGACATCAATAGAGAATACTGTGGGGAGAACTATGTTTTGTGACTTTGGCACAATTCCATTCACCATGGGAAATGATTGGACAATCAATGCTCATGTGTGGTCAGCTACTGGACAGGACTTCTACAGATCTACGCGAGAAGTTGTACTTGTGGGATCAGATGGAGTGGTATTCATAGTAGATTCACAGGAAGAACTCTTGGATGAGAATCTTGCGAGCTGGAACGAACTCATGTCCATGCTCTCTGAACAAGAACGACCACTTCCGATTGTTGTCTGCCTTAACAAACAAGATCTTCCTGGTGCTGTTCATGAGGATAGGATTCGGTCGTATCTCAGATTACCAGCCTCTGTACCAGTTTTCAGAAGTGTTGCTAAGGATGGATTTAACATTCTTGAAGCCTTTCAGTATCTATTTCAAGATGCACTTCGAAGCGCGGTATTGGTGAATCCAGTTTCATAGAACCCCTGAGAACAAATCCTTTATACAGCTCATACGAAATCAATATCTAATCATGGGCTATTTAGGCTAAGAGGCATATCACTTGAATCACAATCATAATGAAACGAGATTTGTCTTTGTAACAGGTGGTGTGCTCTCGGGTATAGGGAAGGGGGTCACAGCGGCATCTATTGCAAAAATATTCCAATTTCGAGGATATAATGTCAGAATAATCAAAATCGACCCTTATTTGAACATAGACCCTGGCACTCTGAATCCAATCGAGCATGGTGAAGTATTTGTAACTGATCAGACTTGGACGTTTGAGCCTGCTAAGGGTTTTGCGTTTAATATCTCTGAGATAGATTTGGATTTTGGCACATACGAGAGATTTACTGGGATGGAAGTCCATCCATCACAGAATATCACCTCAGGACAGATTTACACATCAGTGATTCTTGGTGAGAGAAAGGGCAGCTTCCTTGGAAGAACCGTTCAGATTATCCCCCATATTACTGATGAGATTAAAAGAAGAATTTGGGATGTCATTAACAAAGAACCTATTCCAAATGTGCTTCTTGTTGAAGTTGGTGGTACAGTTGGTGACATTGAGGCAATGCCATTCCTTGAAGCAGTAAGGCAGCTTGCTAGGGAAGTAGGACGGGACAGAGTTGCCTTTGTCCATGTGACTCTTGTTCCATATATGAAATCGGTTGGAGAATTCAAAACAAAACCTACTCAACACAGTGTCCGTACTCTACAGGGTCTTGGTCTGCAGCCAGATATCATAGTATGTAGAGCTGAAAATGAATTAAATGGGGCAGCAAAAGCCAAGATTGCACTATTCTGTAATATCTCTGAAGAAAGAGTGATTTCAAATCCTGATATTCCAGTTATCTATGAGTTACCACTGGCATTTGAGAAACAAGGATTTGGTGAGATTATTGCTAAGTGTCTTGGTATGGAAGAAAATAAACCCAACACTGAGAATTGGCGCGAAATCGTTGATTCATACCACAATGCTTCAGAAACTGTAACAATAGCAATGCCTGGTAAGTATACTACGCTCAGTGACTCGTATAAGAGCATCAATGAAGCCCTTACTCACGCTGCCGCTGCATGTGGTGCCAATGTACAAGTAAAATGGATTGAAACTGAAGAACGATGTGATATAGAGTGCCTCAGGGAAGATTTTGTAGGTGTTGATTGTATTTTACTGACACCAGGCTTTGGTGAGCGTGGAGTAGAAGGAATGATCAGTGCGGCTGCTGTTTCCTTTGAAATGAGGATTCCGTTTCTCGGTATATGTTATGGAGCGCAGCTTGGCACTGTGGCCTTTGCAAGGGAGATTATGGGCTGGGAAGGCGCTCACACCACTGAGGTGGATGTGCATAGCCTATATCCTGTTGTTGATTTGATGGATGAGCAGAAAATGACTGAAGATAAGGGAGGAACAATGCGCCTGAGTGGCCATGAAGTTGTCATTGTAAAAGATTCACTACTTCATCAACTCTACAATACCGAATCAACTAGAGAGAGATTTAGACACAGATATCATCTGATAGGACGGTATGTCAGATGTATGGAAGAAGAGGGAATGGTGATTTCTGCTTACGACAATACCGGGAAGATAATCAATGCAATTGAGTTTAGAAACAGTCCATTCTGGATAGGTGTTCAGTATCATCCTGAGTTCAAGTCACGTCCAGATAACCCACATCCACTCTACTTGGGACTAATAAGGGCCGCTCTTGACTATAAGAAGAAGAGGAAAGTCTAATCAAAGATATTGAAAGCGGGAAATGTCATTTGTTGGACGGTGAGCCTTTTATCAAAAACACTCCTAGATTGAGTGATTAAATATGCAGTCTTGGGAACGCGATTTATCATTACTAGTTCAAGAGATTGAGAGGGTAGAGCGTTCTAAACAAGGGTTCGGGGCTGTTATGAGAGATATTAAAAATCAAATCGACCTGAGTAGGTTTCCATCTATTGCAACGAACACTGTGGAAACATCATTTCTTACTAAAATTGATCCCACTGATTTAGCAGGTCTGAGAATAGCTGGTATTGATGGAGGATTAGTTAGAAAACGATTCAGGTCTATGGACCTTTTACTCACTCGAGGGATAGCAGTGATATTTCAGTTTGGTCCGGAAGAAGGTCCTTCTGTTGAGTTCTATCCTAGTCCATTTCCCGAGCCAAAAGTCAAACCAGTAATGCTTAGATTGCCCGGTCCTGAGCTTGATCAACTAGCCTCACTTGAAAGAGTTGCTATGGAATTGAAAATAACACTGGCAGTTCTTGATGAATTTCATACTGACCTGATACTAGTAGATGGAAGTCTGTTTTACCATCCAAGAGATCGACCTCAACGTGGCACTCATTCTTACGAAAAGTTTCAAGAAGTATCCGCTCTTTATCGACAGCTGTACAACAAGGCTAAGAATAAGAATACAATTTTAGTGGGCATTATTAAAGACAGCCGTTCTACCCGTGTGGTAAATGTCCTAGGTGAAATACTGCCCCATATTATCCGTAATCCAGCTATATTTGAAAAAATGCAGGGTATTGATTATAGGTGGCTCCTGAAATTATCTAGAGATTGTGATATCCTAGATGCATTTCTGGAAGCTGGTGAGAGGTCTTTCGCATTTCGATATTCCACAGATATTCTACAGAACTCTAATACGATTTCCGAAGATTTGTCAATGTGGGCATCTTCAATTTTTGTTACATACCTTAAGACTGCACATGATGACTTTCCCCTGAGAATCGAGGTTTTGGTTGACCCAGAGAAAGGAATTCAACAACTAAACAAAGCACTTTCTGCAATACTTCCACTCTCTTGGCAACATCCCGAATATGGCATTCCCGCTCCCATTCTGGAAGCTGATGCCCGAGCAAGGATAACTAACAATGAAACACGTTTGATTACTGATCGATTGATGGCACTATCAGGTCTAACCTATTCAGCACTGGAAAAAAGACGTTCGAGAAATCCATTTGGTGGTTGATAACTTGGCTGATGACATTGAATATACTAGATTAGGGACGGTTATCTGTACAAATGACGGCCCTAAAGTTATGGAGTTCTCCTTTGTTGTAGAAGGAGAAGCTCATGAGATTGTAGCACGTCGTGGTGAATTTGTTTGTGTAACTAATGATTTAGGAACTGTAATTGCCAGAGTTAAGGATCTTGTGAGAACAAACCGATATTATCAACATGCTGAGGCTGTGAGGGAATATCAATCCAGAGGGGAGCCACTGAGGGCAATATTCCCGACTGACCGTTGGCAATATACGGTTGCAGAAGCTCAAGTACTGGGATTTTGGATTGATGGTAAAGCAGTAAGACCATACTTTACAGTTTCACCTGGTGCAGTTGTCAGAAGGGTCGATGACGATGTTCTTGCGGCCTTCCTCAAACTGGATAATAAAACAGGTGTAAATTTAGGAAAGCTTGCACATCATCAACTTGAATTTACACCCTCACTCAATCGACTAATTTCCAAACATCTCGCAGTTCTTGCTATGAGTGGCGCAGGAAAATCGTATTTCATATCAGTTCTTTTGGAAGAGATTCTCTCACGGACAAAAGAAGATGGTCGTCTGGCTGTTGTTGTTGTGGATGTTCATGGAGAATACTCCTATCTCAGCAAATTGAAAGACAAAGACTTGGGTCTTCCTGAGGGTACTATTGAGATAGAACATATTCGTGGATCTCACTTTCAAATTCCTGTACAGTCTTTGAGTGCTGAAGCAATTGGGTCTCTTGTCGCAGGTATGAGTTCAATACAAAAACGTGATCTCCGGCGAGTAGTTTCAGAGATGCGAAAACAAGCAACGAATGGATATACTCTTGGGGACCTTGTCGATTATGTAAGGCAAGATGAAACCATCAATAAGAATACCAGAGAGGCTCTTGTGGGTTGGCTAATCGACCTTGAAGAAACGAGACTCTTTGGAAAAGAAGGAATACCGGATATCCGTAATGTCGTTCGTCCAGGAAAACTCACTCTTATTGATCTTAGTGACTTCATCAGCCTGAAGAAGAAACAAATTGTTGTATCTAATCTTGCGTATGAACTCCTTGCCCTCAGAAGACAAGGAAAGATTCCTCCGTTTCTCTTGGTTGTGGAAGAAGCTCATCAGTTTTGTCCTGAGAGCCGACACGAGTTAGCACTCCCTAAGGCACGCATAGAAACAATTGCACGAGAGGGACGTAAGTTCTTTGCATTGTTGTGCTTGATTTCTCAGAGACCCGTAAAACTATCAACTACAGTACTAAGTCAATGCAGTAATCAAGCGATACTAAGAGCAACTAATCCGTACGATCTTGATCACATTGGTAAAAGTAGCGAGGGGATAGACAAGGCAGCTTTGGATTCAATTACAACTCTAGAAGTAGGAGAAGCACTCTTTGTTGGGGAAACAGTATCGGTTCCAACTTTTGTCAAAATACGTGAAAGAAAATACAACCCAAAGGGAACCTCAGTAAGTCTAATAGATGCAATTAGAAAAGCTGACAAATAGACACGTCAATTGAATTTAGTGCGAAGCATATCCTTATCTTGTGATTGATGCCCCACGGTTTCTGGGTGACAAAAAGATGCCTGCTCAGGATACCACCATACATTTCTGGCAAGGAAACGAGGCTTGTGCAGAAGGCGCGATAGCTGCAGGTTGTCGATTCTTTGCTGGGTATCCAATCACTCCAGCATCTGAGATTGCAGAAGTTATGGCGACCAGATTACCCAAGTTAGGTGGAGTATATCTCCAGATGGAAGATGAGATTGGAGCAATTTCTGCAGTTATTGGCAGTTCTTGGGGCGGACAGCTATCTATGACAGCTACATCAGGACCAGGATTTAGCCTAATGCAGGAAAACTTAGGTTATGCAATGATGACGGAAACACCTTGTGTGGTTGTTGATGTTCAACGAGCTGGACCTAGCACTGGTCAAGCAACTAAGGCTGCCCAAGGTGATTTCATGCAGTCGAGATGGGGATCACATGGTGATTATGAGAGTATAGTTTTAGCACCAAATTCAGCTCAAGAAACTTATGAACTCGCAATCAAATCGTTCTATCTCTCAGAAAGGTTACGTCATCCAGTTATTCTACTCTCGGATGAAGTGATAGCTCACTCGCGTGAAAGGGTTGTCATTAATACTGATAACAAACAGGTAGAGAGAAGATTGGCATCCAAAGGGGATTCACACTTTGGAGGTCTAGACAAGAAGGGTCACGCTATTATGCCTAGGTTTGGGGATGGTCATGATTTGTTAGTGACAGGATCCACTCATGATGAAAATGGGTTTCGACGTACTTCAGATCCAAAAGCACATGATCAACTGGTACGGAGAATTACAGGAAAGATTCGAGAAAATTCAGACTTGTTAACAGATGTGGTCATTTCTGGTCCAGATGATGCTGATTGGGGGATAATATCATTTGGCAGTACTTCAAAATCTGTTGAAGATATAATTACAAGAAAGCAAAAACCTGTGTCATTAAGGTCTCTCAGATTAAGAACACTTTGGCCATTCCCAGATGATGAGATTAAACGGTTTGGTGAATCTGTCGAACGGTTACTTGTACCGGAGCTCAATCTTGGGCAGTTGTCAAGAGAAGTTGTTCGGGCTGTTGATAGTTCCAAGGAAGTTGTCCCATTGAACAAAATCGGTGGTGGACTCATGATTGAACCAGATGAAATGCTCAATGTACTTGTATCAGGTTGAATTGTAGGAGTGCTTCTTGAAGTCTGTTGGATAATAGGATATGATGGATTTGGCGTCATTGTGATAACAATGCTTGTTCGCATCCAAACTACTATCGTGAATGATTCATTAGTTGGCAGGAACCATGGGCTGTGGATTTCTAGAAACACATCATGATATCCAGGATTTATACCAAAAGGTAATGGGAGTCTTAACAAGTCGTTTGAACTTACATTCTCCAGTGCAATCGATGGAGTAAATTCGCCATCAAAGTATGCATAGATGCTTACAATATCTACAGATATTGCATACTCGTCACTCACAACCATATCAAGTTCCAGTTGTTCTCCATAATATGCAGAACTGGAATTGATTGTACTACTCAAGAGTCCCTGAATCACTAGATTAAAGCTGCGCGTTCCCACGAATTGGTATCCATTTGTATCAACCAAGAGGTCTACTATATGAAGACCTGTAGAATAACTTGGACTCAACAGTAAGGGGATGGTGACTATAGTATCGGTTTGTATGGTATAGGAGAAAGAAAATTCATCAAGAAATTCGTGTATTGTCACTGTAATGGATTGATTACTGCTAAATTCGGATTCAACCATGAATTCTATATCAACTTGATTTCCACGTGTTCCAGACAAGGTGCTATCTTCTGGCTCAAATCGCAGTGGATAGTACACTATTGGTTCTGTGGTAATGGTCGTGTTATACACCCCTTGTAGTAGATCTCCGATTATAACAAATGAATATCTAGCAGGTCCAGGGTTGGTTTCAGAGTCAACGAACCAATGTAGAATTACTAACCCATTACTATCACTCACACCCTGTGATAGTGTTACACTTTCGTTATTGTGGAGCTCAACTTGTACACCTTGAATGGCATTTCCAGATGGGTCTGATAGATAAACATGAGTTTCAGCATCCTGCCCAAGTATTGGAGGAAAAATCTCTATAGATATAATATCAGGATGATAGTATACATCAAGTGGAAAACTCGTGGAATATGCTTCATAGTAGACTGATTCGTTTATTATAATTTGAACAATTCCAGATCCCCACAACCAATCGGGTATTTGGATTGTACCATTGAATTGACCATTTTCATTAGTGAGTCCTTGTACTGAATCAATTACAGTGCTGTTAAGTGAAAGTGTTATTGTAACTGGAATAGACGATGCTACAATCCCGTCAGTGTTGTCTATTACAACTGATGGAATTGTGATAAGCTCGCCAGAGATTCCATAAAGTGTGCTATCGCTATTGAGATTCAGTGACCTTTTAGTGACCTCTACTATGGTATTGTTGGAAGCAACTTGGTATATTGGATTGGTTGTTGTCAGGTTTATTTGATATGTACCAGGATTAGTTCGAAAGGGAATATAAGATTCGTAGTTTCCATCTCCGAGATTGGTCAGATTCCCTTCTGAGAAAGAAGTCTTCCATTCAATGATGCTGTCTGTTATTGGTTGGTCTGCATCATTAAGATGTTCAACAAATAAATGAATATCTTCAGTGCGGCTTCCATCAGGTGACTGACAGTGAACTGTATCTGTGGATGTAGCAATATTCAATCTTGAAGTCGGTGGTTCAGCAATTACAGAAAACGATTGGGTCATTGGAAGGAACGCATCGTTTCCTAGGGTGGTCAAAGTCAAGTTATAGTCACCAGGGGGTCCAATTGAAGGACTCCACTCAAAGAACACTTCTCCGTTGCTGTTAGTGCTAGTGTTGCTTTCATGCACAAAGTTTTGCTCTGAATCATGTATGGTTACTGTTGCTGGTTCATTAGTATATGTCACATTCTCATTATGTATGCTTGCGATTTTGAAGCCAAGGGTTGTGTTAGTATCACCCTCTACATTGAGAGGAGTTAGAAGTGTTGCCATAAGGCGGCCGCGTGTGATGTTGATAGTGATTGTTTCACTTCCTCCCTCAGAGTATGTATCATAAATTTCCACATTGAAAATGACAAATGCTTCGGTTCCAAATGCTCCAGGAGATGTATCCTCTGGTACGAGAAGGAATGAAGATGTAATATATCGAATATCAGTGGAGGGTTGTATGAAGAATTCATCTGTGAACACTGATCCATAATCTGTGACTACTGCAAATGAAACATAACACCATCCATTACCACTGAAATCAGCGATTAGCTTAGCAACCATATCTATTGACTCTCCGACCTCATAGACAAGCTTGTCTGTTTCAAAGTAAAAGAATTCAAAGTAGTATGCTGATACAGGTGCTGCTAAACTAAGTGCGATTGTCAGTGATAGAGCTAGTGCTATCAGTGGTTTCTTGTGCAATCAGGTCACCGGAGTTAGGTCATTACAATCCCTAAAAAAGGCCCCATGGAAGTAACGACAGGTTTAATTCTGGAACTCAGGTCGTCTTGGTGTTAGACGGAGTGTCGATATTCATGGTTATTAGACTCAAGGATGCTATTATTGATTCAATTGAGGACACAGAAACTAAGAATCTGAAACTGATTAAAATCTCCTCAAAAATAACTGGGGCTACACTTGAATTGGAGCTTCCTGAAGCATTGTGTGAAAGACTCGATAAGAAGGATACTGTTAGTATCGTAATCGATGAAAAGCCGATTACAACTAGTACAAGCACCAAACTATACATGCAAGGGTCTGTCTTTAAGATAGATGAAAGTGATGGTCTGGAAGTTGTGGGTACCATGGGTGGACTTCGTCTTATATTCGCTCTTAGTAAGGTGACACCAGCTAAAAAGAAGACGTTCATGTCGGATTCATTTTACATTTCACTTACATGAAAGTAAGATTAAACCTCAATGTTGTTAATGCGAGTTCAGTAAAGAGTCGTTTTTTAGATTAGTTTCGGAGACCTCTCTTTCTGTCAGGACCGCAGGTGTTCGTTCAAGGTAACCTGGTGTTCTATTGATTGAACAGAAATAGTGAATGAATGAACTAGGGCATCCTAGAATTGAGTTAGGAGTTGATGTTTCAATCAGTCTGGGTGTGGTATTTGATTGAAGATACATTTAGTCCGTATGGGAACGGAATAGATTCCTGTCCGGATTGTTCGGGTTTCTTGGTATCAAGCCAAGGACATATCGTGTGCACTGACTGTGGTCTTGTGATATCACGAGAATATGTGAATCCAACCTACCAGATGGGTGAAGAACAGGCAGCAAACGGTCCTGAAGCAAGTATGTATGTTTCTTTAGGAAATAGAATGCATATTGTTGACGGGCTCGGAAGCTATATTGGTTTCCACAAAGATAGATACTTCCGGGATGCCAATGGGTCTACACTATCAGCTGGAATGCAAAAAAAATTCATGCGTCTAAAATCAATATATAGTACGCGAGTAAGAATTGGTGATAATGAGGCAAAGTATCGAGCTCTTCGAACATTGAATCATGTTTCCAAACTCTTGATGTTAAGTGAACAGGTACGTGATCGTACTGCATATCTCTACAAGAAAATTGTTTCTGATTCTTCAACTAAAGTGAACAATAATATCCTTCTAATGGCGGTTTGTCTTCTTATGGCTGTACGCGAGTTCAAGGATGAAGCGCCCATCACATTGGATGAGATAGCTAATTGCTTTGAAAAGTGCGGTCACAGGGTGAATGTACGAGCAATAGTCAGAGAAGCTCTTCGACTTAAGTCAGTAACTGGTCAGGCACCAAGCATTCGCCGACCGGAAGACTATGTGCCTAGGGTTCTCTCAATGCTTATGAATAGTCCAAAAGTAGTAAAGAAAGTTGAATCACGCGGGTGGGATTCAAAAGATTATGAAAACCATCTCAGGGACAAGATGTTTTCAGTGCTTGAGATGATACCTTCCTCTAAGAGAGGTGGCCGAAATCCGTTCATATTTACTGTTTCTGCTGCATATGCCAGTGACCGTTTGATTGCAACTGATACTGGAAAGCGATCTGTCCTGACTCAAAAGCTAGCATCGGATGCAACTGAAGTGGCCGAGTATAGTATTCGTGACCACTTCGGGATGATGAAACAGGTAATCGAATCTGTGCAACAGGTAGTTGTTTGAGGATTTGAACTGAATCAACATGTGCTTAAATACGTGGGGCCATTATATCGTTGTGAGGTTGACCTGACACGAACTCTGGTTTCACGGAGTCAAGCCCAGTGCCGTTTCCTGGGCAGACGGCACTTCGATGTCCAAAATTATACAAATTAAATGAACGGTGATTTTGAATGACCAAGCGTGATGTGTTAGTGATACACTGTCCAGATACAAGATGTAGTAGCTCTGTAGATTCTGAGGATGTGGAATGCGAAAACCAGTGCGATTTTGAACGTGTATATACGGACAGTAAAAGAATCATCCTAATTGAACAGAACAGAGATCAACTATACATTAGAAAAAAGGATGGTATTACTCCTTTAGGACCACCATGGCAGACTACTGGTTGGGAATCTGTCTTCTTAGGAGCTATACCTGAGGACAGAAGGGATTTCTCTTGTTTAACAGATGCCTACATAGTAGGCCCCTATCTGTCTTTATTTCTAACCGATACAAAAAATGGAATAACTCACATAGCAGTTCCGCTTGTACGGTCTAGACTTGAATTCTCTTTGCTGTATCAGCTTGGTGACCAAGCACATCGTTTCAATTCTGAAACCTCATTAACTAGACAAAATCTTTCAGATAGGTTAGTAGGAACCTCATCAAATGTGAATGAACATATCCTACAAGCTCTTCCAGAAATCAATGAAATTACAAGATGCCGTATAGCGGAAATTGTATCACATCAAACTACTGTACTTGGTCCACTTCTCCCCATCCTTTTAGATGAACATGTTGAAGAAATATATCTAGATCGTCCGGGGACAGAAATCTATTTTGATCATCAGACCTTAGGAAGATGCATTTCCAGTGTGACTCTAAATGAAAGAGATGTATCCCGTTTGACGACCCTATTACGTGCTGAAAGTAACCTTCATTTGGATAGGAGAAATCCATCGTTAAAGACAGACTTGAAAATATACGATACTCCACTTCGAGTTGCAGCAAGTATTCCTCCACTCTCGCCTGATGGGCTTCATCTTGAAATTCGAAGAGCAAGAAAAAATCCCTTTACTTTGGTCGATTTAATCAAAAATAAAACGATAACAGTAGAAGGAGCTGCGCTGCTTCTTCTAGCAGTAGCCCTCCGACTCAATATTACAATTACGGGGGGTCCTGGAACCGGAAAGACGACATTGCTGAATGCATTAGATATGAGTACGCCTAGTAGTTGGAGAAAGATCTATATCGAAGATGCAATTGAGAGTAGAATTCAGCAAAATCGGCATCAAATAAGAATTCGTGTCGATCCTGTTGATGAAACTCTTGGTTTGACTGATAAGAGTTCAGAAATTGTAAAAAGTCTTCATCGGTCTCCGGATTATCTGATTCTAGGAGAAATACAAACTGCAGAACATAGTCAAGCGCTCTTTCAAGCAATTGCTGCAGGTATCCCAACTATGCAGACTTGCCATAGTGGTTCTGCAGCTGGACTCATATCACGATGGGGGTCAAACCATGATATTGAAACATCGAATATAGCTATGATGGATATTGTTGTCACCTTGAACCGACCAGTACCAGGAAAATCAAAGCGATTGGTTAAAGGAATATCTGAAGTAAAACGGGATTATGAGAATGGTATTATTACGTTCAAAGGACTGCATAGGCTTTATAGTAGTGAGCACCCTGTTGAGATTAAATGGGACAAAAACAGTTCATATCGACTTCATGCCTTAGAGCGCATACATCAAAATCTTAAATCGGCATATGATACAGTGATTGCAACTTTGTATGCCGAGATGTCTAACCACCCTTCTGATAATTCGGATTCACTTTGTGAAAAAGCAGGTCTTGGATTGCTACCAGCTGATTATTGCTAGGAAATGCGGTAATATTGACAAAAAATGTGAACTGAATGGAAAACTTGGGGGAGTTAAAATAGTACAGAAAGCACAAAGAGTGAAGGTGTAGATGATGACTGATGAAACAGGTATTGTTTCCAACAAACGTGGTGGACCCTTAGTCGAGGAAAGTTTACTGTTGGGTTTAGCAGTGGTTACTGTATCTATTGTGATTGCAGTTATCCTTCAAGCAACAGGTTGGGCACAGGAGATAGTGAGTAGTTTGTTGGGCCTTCTAGAAGATAGTTGGATAAATTTAACAAATCTCTTTGGTCCTTGAGTGTCTTCTCATATTTTACGAGTATACAATATTCATCACATACCTACAGGATGAAAAACTGTACTTTGTTGTTTCAACAAACCTTATTTGTAAACCAACAAGTGCTGTCACAGCTCCGGTAGTGTAGTCCGGCCCAGCATGAGGGACTCTCGATCCCTCGACCCGGGTTCAAATCCCGGCCGGAGCACCAATTCTTCTTCTAACCTATGAGATACCAACGTCTGATAATTGGTATTACTGCAACTCCACTTGAAATAGCCAAACTTGTCAATAGACCTGGAACCCCTACACCTTGGGCAGCAAGAACATCAGCAACCTCGATAGCAATTTGGACTATACCTGTTACGGATTGCGTTGTGATAGTAGCTTGGACTATGTAGTACAGGCTATGATTACCTGCAGTAGGTGGTACTAGTAGGTGTAGAATTGCAACACCTTCTGTCAAACTAAAGACAGCACCGTGGATACCGAGCCACTCGTAGTCTATTTGTATTCCAGTAAGAAACGTACCATTTAATGCACGAAGCGTAAATTGTACTGTTATCTCTTGGAGTGGAGTTATTATTGCATAATAATCCAGATTCAACACGATTGGAATCAACTTACGTACCATGTAGCTATAGTTGAAGGACGTGTCCAACATGTATTCTACAGTATTTCCGTCATAGAATACCAAAATCATATACTGACCTTCCTTGACTGGAGCGATCCAAGAAACTGTTGCAATACCTTGTGAATTGGTTAATGTAGAGGATAGTATAGATCCATTCTGGGATAGTAGATTGATTGGACAATCTGAGTATGTTTCATTGGGATGGTCTAAAAAGATCTCGATTTCAATGAGTTGTCCAGGCGAGGCATAGCCTAAGATTGTGTTTTGGAGTATTTCAATAACAGGCCGGGACCAGACTATTGCTTCCTGATTGAGTGTTCCATTTGTGACATACTGCGTTCCGGTTATTCGGAAATGGAATATACGAGGTCCTTTTGTACCTTGGATATCAAATGTAAGTTCAGTTTGTATGAAACTCACCGGTATGGTTACTTCCATTCCTGTATTGTTGTCCCGAATTCCAACTGAGGCGTTTGGTATGGGTCTATGAAAAATATCCCATAGATTGAAAGTGGCTTGTGCTTGGCAGCCGACTTCCAACGGTTGATGAAATACAATGTCCATGTGGACAGGAGTGACGATTTCAATTTCTCTCTCAATTTCGGATTGTGTATATCGTTCAGTTCCGGTGTATGCGATTTTTAGTACGTGAGAGCCGATTGTATATCGTTCATCAATTCTGAGTAATATATCAGATATTCCCGACTCATTCGTGAAAGCTGTTAGCAATAACTGATTGTCCAGCAATACCTCAAGAGGTGTTTCTGAAAGATTAATTGAGCCCTCGGTCCAAAAACTCAAACTCATAGGAATTGTTTCATCTAATATCCATTGATTAGGAAATACTCCATCAATATCTAAATGTGTGACTACTTGGTTTAGTGTTATGTCAATAAACTCAGTTGCAATTTGATTGAACCCTGTAAAATCGGCTTCATAAACTACTTGCAGGGTGTTCAAACCAAGATCACACCATGTACTGTTACACTCTATATCGAATTTGGCGTATCCTGTGGAGTTAGTACTCTCTGTTGAGATAAGTTCAGAATTATTGAGTAATAGAACAGGAGCACCAATGATTGGTTCATCCATATCGTTTAGAACAAGTATCTCAATCGATAGCGTGTCACCGGGTGCAAGTGTATCATTCATAACAGTCACTAGCATTTTTGTCCTCGACATAACTGTCAATAGTGCATATTGACAGGAACTGGAAAGTGCTAATGATATGTTTCCTCGAAATGTTACATTAATCAGAGTAGATCCTAGCAAATGTGACGAGGGAATCATCCAGTCGATTGATGCTACACCGTTGATATCAGTGAGTGATGAGCCAATAAACTGGTCTGCTGTCTGGTCAAAAAACTCAAGCTCCTGATTGGGTACAGGATTCCCATAAGTGAGATTTTGGAGGAGTGTGGCTGAGATGGTTATTTCTTCATTTCTGCAGGCTGTCACTTCATCATCAGCAGAAACCTTCAGTATGTCTTGATTAACCACAGTTAGTGCTAGAACTGTTATGAACACTAACAGAATCATTCTCTTCACTCGATGCACCACAATTTTCTATGTGTGATACAGATTCATCATGTACTGATTCCTCGTGTATCTATTAGTAGAGTTGGTGATGAACAGTATTAACCTCCTATAGTTTATTGGAAGATAGGGATGATAATTTTTGGGGGTGTTCTTATGCTCTTGCACGTAACCTGAGAGTGGCTAGCTAACCGTTCTAATGCGGAGTATGGTCATTATCAAAAGGATGGGTGTGCTCTTCTACTATGTCCAAACCGACTCTATATCCTACAGATGAGGTAGATGAATCATCTGAGAGGATTATGCAGAAGTTCTGGACTCTGATACGTGCGATTTGGATTATTGGTTCAATTCTTTGTGCAATCTATCTATCAATTGCATATCTTCTGCCAATTGCAGGATTATCAGCAGCGCCACAACTTCCACTCAAGATTGTGATAGAAGTAGCTATATGCATGGTTCCTGTGTTAACAGCAGCATTACTCACAGGTAAGAAAGTCTTGACAGAGAAAATGGAAATCTGGATAGATGGTGAGAATCTCTTTCTCCAAATGGGGAAGTACATAATCGCAACATCCTGTTTTGAGATTTCTTCTGTGCATACGTCCTCGGTAACTGGTTTTGATACACAGCCTAAGTACAATACTGCGATGTTACTAGCGATGCGAGCTGGTATGAGTGATGGTTTGGCTATTGCTTATGAGGTTGGTATTTCTCAGGAGCGGCCATTCCTTCGGGTGTTCATCACAGCAAGAGGTAGTTCTGTGATTGAACTCAAGGATATGCTAAGAAGAGAAGCCACCAGAACAGAAGCAATCCTTCTTTCATCATTAGACGGTGCTGAGCTGCGTCTCCTTAATGGCCCAGAACTTGAGAGTGCAGTTGTATCATTTCTAAGAGATAACCTGCATGATGATTATGTTGAGAAAGATTATGCGTTATTGGTTCTGGATGGAGTTCCTCAAGTATCTCCATCAGAAGGTGCTTCTCAAATTGGTTCATTTCTCTCAACTGTTCTTAGACAGGGCTATTCTGCATCTTTCACGTGTGTCTTTTCTTCTGTAAATCCAAAGAAAGAACGCAGAAAACTAGAACGGGAATGGAAAACTATCAGAGAGAAAGAAAAGAGAAAAGATGACTCTCTTGCAGATCAAGCTGCCAAGAAACGACTTGTGGGCCAGTACGAAGAAGTACAAGGAGACACAGGCTGGTTTGAGGTCACATCATATCTGCTAGTGAGAAGTAAAGATGTGAATAGAATAAAAGATGCATTGAGGGGACTTGCACTTTCTATATGGGGTGGTGATGGATCTCTGTCGTTGAGAGAGAGTCGACTTAAGGGGAGAACCTACCTCAGATTACTAACGCGAAGACACCTGAAGTCACAGAGGATGCATGTGTCAAAACTTGCAGCCTATGTCAATATGCCCGCTCAGCAGATACCTGTCATCACTTCGATGCCCGTACCATCATTTCCTGTGCCATCAAGTGAGATAGTAGACAATGAATTAGTGATTGGTAACACGGTCTTCAGTGGACGAGATCTTAGCAATGTTGGATTAAAGGTAGACTGGTTGAGAGAACATGTTACTGTACTAGGAGCAACTGGTACTGGAAAGACAACTCTTGTAAAACATTTGATAGCAGAGTTGAGCCGTAAGACCGACGTCCCTTGGTGGATATTTGATGTCAAGGGCTCTGAATATAGAGATTTGGTGGGTCATGGTAAGGGTGACATACTTTTACTCAATCCAGGTGTAGATCCCTCATTCATCATAGATTTTATGGATGCTGAAGGTGATTCGGAGAAAAGACACGCGTATATCACCTTCAGTATTCTGAGAGAGCTCCTGAAAGAACGCAGTGCGTCATCGGAACTCACACCTGCAATGGAGAAATTGTTGAGAGAATCTGTGGAAGAAGTCGTAAGAGTACCTGAACGAGGGAATTCGATTAGTGCACTTGAACAGACAATCTACGAAAAATCTGTTGATGATAGAGTTGGCAATATGACCAGAGATGCTCTATTGAATCGCCTAGAGATTCTCTCTCGAGAACCACTGGGTTCGATTCTTGGAGGAGGACCTGATGCCATCAGGATATCAAGTCTGATGAGCAGACGTGTGATATTCGATTTACGTCATGTAGCTAGAGTAGGAGGAATGGATGCAGCGAGATTGATTTACAATCTGGTCGCAAAGAGAATATTCGATTATGCAATGCGTAGAGGAATCAGTCCAAATCTCAATCATGTAGTTGTGCTTGAGGAGGCAAGTAATCTTGTTCCAGAGAGCTATACGAGAGACTCAGCTGCAGATGTCACTACTGGTGAGTCTATGGTTATGCTACAAAGAGCAACTGGTCAGGGTGTAATTGTGGTTTCCACGCGACCAAATATATCATCAAATATTCTAGCAAATACTGCTACAAAGATAGCTTTCAGACTCCCATTTGATAGTGCAGTCGGTGCTCGTCTTATGTCATTAGATGATGAACAGGAAAAGTATCTACGTGTGCTCAAGTGTGGTCGAGCCCTAATGGCCTTACCAGGTACGGAAACGTTTGAAATATCAACAAAGCCGTTTACTAGCGTTTTGGAATCTGTGTCTCCACAGATTGAAGAATCAATTCGTGAAGAAGAGGTTCAGTATAGTCCACATCAAGTAGAAGCGCCAGTAGATCATGGTACTGTAGCAAGTGTATCTACACCGGATGATATACCCATTTCAGAAGAACAAAGTTCGTTATTCGATAGATTGGGAGAGCTTGCAAACCATATTGTTGCTTATCTCGCATCTAAGAGTATGGCTACGGAGAGTGAACTTCACCAGTTTCTGACTACACTGGATTCTCGTGCTGAAGATGAAGACATTGCTGAGCTAATACGTGACCTTCTTTCGCTGGAAACTATTGAGAGAGAAGCACTCTCACTGGTTCCTGGCGGTTTTCTCTTTACATTACCCGGTAGGGGTCTTGATGCCATAAAAGACATGATAAGGAACTATATTTTACAGAAATTGACACCCTTTGATGGTACTCTAGAAAAGAAATCTGATAGTGAACTTATCATCAATGACCGTGCAATATTGATTCTCCCTGAGCATCTCAGAGCTGCATCGATGGACCATACAATTGAACGGATAAGACGATATATGACCGAACTTGGAAATCAGGTTGTTGAACTTATTCTAGTGGTCAGAGGTAGTGTTGCTGCTGCAATGCTTAGAGAGCATTTCGACAAGAATGATGAGTTTAGTGCGGTGAGTGTTGTTTCTGCATTTTCAACCTCACTTGATTCTATGGTTGAGTGTTTGAAGGGAAGTGAAGCCTGTGCCGTTCCGAATGATTCAGACAAACCAGAAGCAGACGATACTGTTCGAGTTGACCTTATAGGAGCAGTTCATGAATTGGGTTCGTCAACTAGTCGAGCTATTCAGATGCGACTTTGGTTTGGTCTAATGCAAGATTTTGTTGATCTCTCGAATGGTTGTGTTAGTTGGGATGTATTACTTGAGTTCATTGAAACTACTGCAGTTCAGACGTTACAAGGGCGTTCAGCTCCTATGAGTGTTGAAGATGGTCGTCGTGCTCTGACAGAACTTCTTGCAGATGAGGTACTAATTGCTTTGAGAACCGGAGAGAGTAGTCGGTTTATTGATTTAGAAACAGGATTATGGGTTGTAACAACTTCCATTCTGGATGAGCTCAAAAGAAAAGCAATTAGTGTGTTGGAAGATGTACTGATGAAACAGTATAGACAAGTGTCACAAGGTCATGGGTATTATGACCTGTGCGCTGGTGAAAAGTCCTTTGTGGTTTTCCCAACCCAACAACAACTGAATACGTTACTCAATCTCCATAGTGATGTGGCATGTAGAAAATGTAACTCGAAAGAGGTTGTCTGTATCTTGACTGCAGCTGAATATGTAGATGATAGTTTCATGGCACCTGAAAATTTGAAATTGGCTACAATGGATGAGGGGGTTTCATCCTTACCAGTGTAAACTACTATGGAATAATTCTAGTACATGTCACTTCTGTACCCTCAAGTAGGCCTAGTAATCTTTCAGGTACTTTCAGATTGAAAATTGCAATTGTAGAGTGTTCATGAACAAGTTCGAGAAGTTCGGCAATCTTCCGGTTCATACCACCTGTAACATCAGTTGAACTAGAAGGACCAGCAGAGTGTAATACTTTCTCCTTATTTGAGGAGCTGATTATAGGGATATGTTGGGCATCGGGATTTACATTTGGATCTTCCTCTAATACTCCATCAACATTCGTACCAATTAGAATCCTTTTGGCTTTCAAGATTTTAGCAAGATGAACAGTGATTGTGTCACCACTAAGGATTGACGCGCCACGGGTTTCATCAAAACAGACATCACCATGAGTAACAACAACGTGCCCAGCATCTAGTGCATGTTGGATAAGATGAGTAGGAAATTCGAGTAGTTGTCCATCTTGCATCTTTGCATTATTGAAAGGTGAGAATATAACGGCAGGGATTCCCTCTGCTGACAGTATTTCCTCTACATCGTTTGAGAGCTTAGTCATATTATGACGGATTTCTGGTACTCCCTCTAGTAGCCTTCGACGTGGTGTAGTATCTTCTCCAAATCCGAATTTATGAGCAGCTTGATGACCATGAGCTCCTCCTCCTAGTATAATTACAAGCCTACCAGAATGCACTTTCAGTTCTTTTGCAATACGAATGAGCAGTTCCTGATTTGTCTGAGGTGGAGATCGTTCTTTGTGGGTTATAACTGAACCACCCAACTTTACAATCACTAAATCGGTCAAGCATACCACATGTAGTAAGATGTGAATACGATTAATGAACATTGTTCAACTGACACTGAGCGGTTAGAAGACAAGCTTTTTATCCGAATGCTAGACCCTTGCGCCGGACGCTCACAATAGGGAGCTGGATTTCCAAATGACACAAAGAGCAAGAATACGACTGTCGAGTACAAGTACGGACCATCTTGATGGCGTTTGTAATCAAATTAGGAGAATAACTCGTAAAACAGGCGTAAGAATGGCAGGTCCTATACCTCTTCCGACTCGACGTATGATTGTTCCTACTCGTAAGACTCCTTGTGGGCAGGGCTCAGAATCATGGGATAAATGGGAAATGAGGGTACACAAACGTCTCATAGACATTGATGCAGATGAACGAGCCATTAGACAGATTATGCGTGTTCGTATTCCTGATTCTGTTTATATTGAAATTGAGCTTACAGGTTGAGTCAGAACTCAATTTATCCTTACGATTTAGGTGCAAGAACCTCAACTGTAAGACTTATACTCAAACGCTACTATCACTCTTTTATTCTGACAATTAGGACAAACCAATTGTCTGCCATGAGGCTCCTATACTATGTGTGGAATCATCGGTGTCGTTCAGAAGAGAGGTGAGATTGCCCCGTTTCTTCACCAAGCGCTCAAACGCCTTGAGTATAGGGGTTATGACTCAGTAGGTGTTACTACAATTGCCGATGGCAACCTGCATATGAAGAAAGAAAAGGGCAAAATTGATGAGGTTCATAGAAAACTGAATCTTGATGACTTACCTGGATCAATAGGTATTGGACATACTAGATGGGCGACACATGGAATTCCATCTCTGTACAACTCTCATCCTCATTTTGACTGTAACAATGAGATTGCAGTTGTTCATAATGGGGTGATTGATAATTTTCTGGAGCTTAGAAAAGAGCTCAGCTCAAAGGGACATAAATTCAACTCTGAAACTGATACTGAAGTAATCCCGCATATGATTGAAGATTATATCAAAGAGGGAATGAATCTTGCGGGAGCATTGAAAGAAGTTACTAAGAGAATTGAAGGTACTTATGCTATAGTTGCAATGTCGGCAAAAGAACCTGACAAAATTGTATGCACCCGCGATGGTAATCCATTGGTGATAGGTAGAAAGGATGATGTTTCTTATGTGTCATCTGACATCCCTGCATTTCTACCAATGACAAATAACATGATTCTACTACTTGATGGTGAAATTGCTACTCTATCTGTTACTGGTGCACTGATAGAGAAGCTATCTGATGGGTCCAAAGTAGAACGGGATATGATTAAGATAAGCTGGACAGCAGACCAAGCTCAGAAGGGTGGATTTCCACACTTTATGCTGAAAGAGATACATGAACAACCAGATTCTATTGGAAATACTCTGCGACTCCATACTGAAGTCATCAAAGATGCTGCCAAGATTATTCACGAATCAAACAATGTGTATATGCTTGCCATGGGTACATCAGGCCATGCCGCAACTGCTGGTCGCCATATGTTTGCTGCGCTTGCAGGAAAGCTTCCATCATTTGAACTTGCTAGTGACTTTCCAGATACTGTCTATGGTGCTTTGTCTGAAAATGATTGCATAATAGCAATTACTCAGTCAGGAGAGACAACAGATACTATAGTAGCGGTCAAGTATGCGAAAAAATTCGGTACAAAAGTGATTGCTATTACAAATGTAGTAGGAAGCTCGATAACTCGAATTGCAGATCATACCATAATCACTCAAGCAGGACCAGAAATTGGTGTAGCTGCAACAAAGACCTTCATGGTTCAGCTTACTTCGTTAGCCCAGGTTGCACTGGCACTAGCTGAGCTAACACAGTTCAAAGACCTTGAAGAAATTGAGCAGAAACGTGCCTCATTGAGTAAGTTACCTGATATTGTATCAAGAGTTATATCGCTACAAGAAGAACGAGCAAGGAGCCTTGCAGGGTTATTCTACGAGGTGCCAAGCCTTCTTTTCTTGGGCCGAGGTATCTCAATTGCAACAGCTGAGGAAGGAGCACTCAAACTGAAAGAAATTGCATACAATCATGCAGAGGCATATTCCGCAGGCGAATCCAAACATGGTCCTATAGCTCTTGTACAAGATGGGTATCCTGTGATTATCATCGCCCCTCGTGACGAAACAAGGAGTAGAATCATTGGTAACATAATGGAGATGAAGGCAAGAGGAGCATGTATTATCAGTGTAATCGAGGAAGATGACAATGAACTTGAGTCATTGTCTGATCATGTATTCACTATTCCTAAGGGAGTGGAGCCTGAGTTTTCAGTGATGCCATACATAGTACCTCTTCAGCTCTTCAGTTATTATATGGCACGAAGAAAGGGATATGATCCTGACAAACCACGTAATCTTGCAAAGTCAGTAACCGTTCTTTAGGGAGTTTAAATCAGTTTGACACACTGAATATCTGTGTGTAACCATGCTTCCTTGCATTCTAAGCCCATTGTCAGACTTTGCAAATATGATAGCGCTACACTTTGTAGAAATTTGGGATTTCCTAATCTTCATCGGTAGGATTTCTGCAGTTGTTGTGGTGCTTATTGGTGCGATTCTCTGGTTTACAGATGTAAATACCTCAAGAGGAAAAGGTCTTGTTATGAGTGGAATACTACTCGCGATAGTCATTCAGTATTTTGTACTCTACCCACCTCTTTTTGCACTGAGCTGACTCGCTCAATTATACCATCTCATTACTGATTGTATGAAGAGAATCCACTAAGCGATTGCAGTCATCAAGTGAGTTGTAAATATGCAAAGATATCTGAAGCATACCCTCTGATGCAACTGGTCTAATGAGAGGGTGTGCACAAAGAAGACCACTACGAATTGCAATGTCAAACTGATCAAGAAATAGTGCGACATCGTGACAACTGAGATCATCATCTCCTAGATTAAAACCAAAAATAGTATTGTGATTTGTAGGAGTACCAAAAAGTTTCAGATAATCAACCTCTCTTAGCCGATTCAGCAAGTGGGCTGAGAGATTTGTCAAATGTTGACGGATTTTATCTGGACCTATTTCTTCTAGATAATTAACTGCAGCACCCAGACCTACAATAGAGGGTACGTTTAATGTGCCCGATTCGAATTTATCTGGTGTTAGCGAAACTTCGAATAAGGGGGCTTCAACATTTGCAACAGACGAGCCTCCTAATATACCAGGAATTATATCCAGTCCTAGTGATTTCTTTATCCATTGAATAGCAAGACCTGGGGGAGCCATAAATGTAGTATTAGCAGAAAGGATGACAATATCTGCATCTAGTTGTGGTAAAAACCCATCAACTGTATCAATACTCCTTGATGCATCGGTTAAAAGAAGTGATTCATTTGCATGAACAATATCAGCAATCCTCTTTATGGGATTTTTCGTCCCCATTCCCACAGTGCACGTACCAACTGCAGTTATCCCTGTTTTATCATCAACTGCTCGTTCGAGGACTTCTAACTGCAGGGTGCCTTCTGAGTCTACTGGAACAATTTCTACAGTGAGATTGAGGACTTTGGCAGCCCTTAGGAGTGCTACCATCACTGAGTGTTCCTCACTCTGCGCAATAACTATCTTATTTTGGCCTCTACCTTTCCAATCATGTCCATAAACAAGAGATGCTACCGTTGAAGGTATTGACTTCTGAAATGACAGTTCTGACTTTTCTACCCCGAGGTGTTGGGCCAGCACAGATCTTACATCCTCAACTTTGGCACTACCAGAAGTTGCTAATCGGTGGGCTCCCCGGCGTGCCGAAGCTACTGTTGTACGAAGAAAGTCGCATGTTGCTTCAACTGCAACTTGAGGAACTAATGTTGTGCTAGCTGAATCGAAGTATGCTAAATCGGGATTAAGGGTGAAAATATCAAAGTCGGTCTTGACATTTAGCTCTTCTGTCATGATACTATATGGGAGAAGAAACGTCTTTAATTATCATGTCGTTAATACGACTTGAGGAATTCAGATGGTTTCGCACCCCGTTGAGGGTTATTTCATTGTAACTCAAGATGATCATATCTTCGAGGTGAAAGGAATTCTACATCCTGAAGATCGTCTAATAGCATACTTACGTTACGTGCCCGATAGTAATGGGGACCGGACTACGACTGATGGTAGATGCTATAGAAAGATATACTCTCTGAGAGAGAGGGAAGAGTATCTCAGAGAAACCAAGATGGACTATCTATGGTTTGACAATACCTTGGGCCGCAATGTACAGTCTGTTCAAAATACAGATGTTGTATTTATCCAAGATCCAGTTGATGCACTAAGGCAATTTCGAGATATGGGTGGTCATGCGAGCCCATTACAGGATGTCACAGTAAAACTTGCACAGATTCTTGTTGAGAGGTCAGAAATATCTTGGTCGGATATTGGGGTGACAGGTTCTCAACTCGTGGGTCTGGCTACTAGCAAATCGGATATTGATCTTGTAGTTTACGGCGATAGTGAAGGGAGGAAAGTGTTCTCTATGCTATTACGTGAATTTGACTCAATTCCAGAGCTGGTTCGATACTCGGACAAACTCCTTGATACGCATGTGAGTTTTAGATGGGGAAGCAAGAATACTAGACTGGAGAAGTTGAGGGAAATTGAAAGGGAGAAGATACTGCAGGGAATTATCAACGGTTATGAATTCTTCATTCGTCTTGTGAAACTACCAGAGGATCTCAATTTCTCCTATGGTGATGTTTCATTTATGGATGACGGAATATCAACTGCAGTTTGTAAAGTTACTAGTTCTGTAGACAGAATGTTTACCCCTTGTATCTATGAGGTTGAATGTAACAGTATTTCGAATCTCAGAAAGATAGTTAGTTTCAGAGGGAGATTCACAGAACATGCATTAGAAGGAATGGATGTTGAAGTAAAGGGACGTCTCGAATTAGTTAGTTTAGCAGATGGCGCGAAATATAGACGGTTTGTCCTTGGTGAGAGTCCCGATGATTATATGTTGCCAATCGACTAGTGATAGAGGGAAGAAACACATTCACGGGGTTTACAGTAATTCACAGCATATACTTGTGAATGGCGCCATTATTGTGAATCGTTTCAATCTAAAAGATGTAGAAATGCTATTTTTCACTAAAGGGGGTTTGATAGCACTGCTTATACCTGTGAATAAAGACACCCCTTCGTTTCCAGTGGAACTGAGAGAAAAGAGATATGGAATTGTACTTACTCTATTCACAAGTCACATATCTTAGTGAATAGAATATTGCTTGGAAAAAAGTCTTATTTTTCGAAATAAAGAGTTTATAGGCCTTATTATATGATTAAGGGGGTGTACTTGAATCTAGCACAACAGATATGGACTAGGTGTAGTTCTAATTGGTACCGGCGCATTATGTAGCTCTTATCCCTGTATTGATGATTCACATACTCACACTTATTTGGTAGATGACTGAGTATGTTTGTGAATCAAGAGATTCTTGTGAAGACGCAAGAAGCAAGGTGGCAGAGTTGACGAAGGATACCAAAACCAATTACGTCTATGAGTTCACTTATAGCTCTGGACCAGGCTTGCGTGAGATTTTCCAATGTAGATTTGTAAGCCCTGAAGAGGCACTAAATCGATTCCAAAAGATCTTAGCATTAACCGAAGCGCCATTTGATTTCAAGATACATGTTTCTGATGAATCAACTGGTGAAGAATCTAGTTTTCAGGTCAAAGGTGGCAGTATCGAAGAGATGTTTGCCAAATTCAGAGTATTTCTAGAAACGAGTACGGGATATGTATTTGAGAAACCAGTCCAAGATCAAGTAGAATTGGAGGTAGAGGACGTACAATTTGATTCGATGAGCAGTTACGAAAAAATGCACATTGTAATTTATGCTTCCTTTAAGCATGGTAAATTCTCTTCTATTGATGTCACTGAAATCTATGAAGATACGTTTGACGAAGATCTTCCTAAGAGTACTGCATCAACATATTTGGCTCGCATGTGGAAGAATGACAAAGGCCACTTGGAGCGATATGGTAACAGAACAGGTTATACATATCGTCTAAAGACAGAGTTACCTGAGGTCCAGAAAGAAACAGATAGGGCTGAAGAAATTCTGGCTGCCGTCCAACTTCAGGTTGGAGAATAGGGTATGTGATCATTCCTTAATGCAAGGAAATTACACATACCATTGTTCATACTATTGAGGAATGACTCTCTCAACTAAACTGATGTCGAGTTTGGCTAGTTCGTCAAGAATAGGATTGTACATCTCAGGTAGTACAGGTCGGTGAACTCCAGTAAGAGTAAGCTTGCCATCGAGAATCATTCGACTTGCAATAGCCACAGGTAATGCCACAGTTCGTGACATTGAGCTGTCTCCATTTGGGATACCATAATCTACCAGTGTTGAGGTGATTTTCTCCTTTTTATCAGGATATTCTGCAATGAACTCATGATGCATGACAATCATGTCACGCTCACCTGGGGCATAGTTGAGCTTCTCTTCAAACAGACTGCATAGCACATCCAATCGGGTTGTAATTCCTGATGGGATTGGTTTGTCTTCGAAGAGTCCAAGCCATTCTAGACGTGAGATGATTGGATCGTCACGAGCCAGACCAGTTAAAGATGCAACTCCAGATACTGCATCTGGTGAGTCAGGTGGTACTATTTCCTTCATCATATCATGATAAGACATTCCTTCAAATGACCGCTCGTCAATATTCAAGAGATCCAAGTCTGCGATTTTCTTCAGTGTGCCACACCATCCGGTATTCCTGAATGTACCTCTCAACATGGTTCTTGTTTCAGAAATTCCATAGAAATCAATGAATGACATGCTGTCACGATTTGGATATCCCTCAAATTTACCCATTCCTGGTACTTCCATAATCTCATAGTTATCAAACAGTTCAGAACCGGGGATTTTGACATTGTCACCATCCCTCAAGAAGTGTGCATCATTACGACCGGCAAGAAGTACACCCCGAGGACTCCAAGAAAGTTTGTACCCAAAGGGATTATTGTTAGCATCAGGTGCAGGGAGACCACCAGTGAAAGATGTGAAACTGATAATCTTACCATTATTATCATGAACATGGTCAATGATTTTCATTGCACTCATGTGGTCAATACCAGGATCAACTCCACATTCATTAAGTAGAATGACTCCCGCTTCTCGAGCAGCAGCATCTAGCTCCTGCATCTCTTCTGAAATGTATGAGGTTGTGCAGAACGGAATCTTGTGACTTAGAGCCACTTTTGCAGCCTTTACATGGTATGTATATGGCAGAAGAGAACATGCCAAATCTACCTTTGACATAAGCTCTTCAAGTAAATCATCGTCTTCTCTAATATTGAATGCAATAGCCTCTGCATTTTTGCAACCCTCAATAAGACGTTCAGCCTTACTCTTTGTTCTACTTGCCACGATGACATGGAAGCCTTTGTCACTAAGGTATTGAACATAGGGACGAGCAACGAGACCGGCCCCTAGACATAGTACACTTTTCATTTTTCATGACCTTCTGCTAGATGTTTGTGTAGGTAGTCGTAATTCTTTGTTAGAACTCCATTGTATACGATTATTGCGTCCAGTAATTCTTTAGGTAGTTTCAGCTTTTCAAATGGAACTGTAAAATCTGCTTTTGCAAGAGGAGGAAGGAAATCTAAGAGTGTTTCACTGAATGACGTTGATGATTCACGAGGAAGTTCACATGGGAGATTGTCCACTGCCATAATCACAGGACCGTTACCTTCGACTCCAGTCATGCCTTTATCTTCTCCAACTATGTATGTGAATGCAGGATTTCCAGCATCGGTGCAACGAACTGTAAACTCAATTGCTCCAGAAACATCGCATGAGATATCTCCAATGGCCTTGAGTCTACGATTTGGATTAGACCAGTGTGTTCGTAAGAAGTCTTTTGTGACTAAACGTGGGTACTTGTTGGTCCAATAGATACAATTCATGAGAACTGTGAGATATGGAACGTATTTTTCGAAGATACCCCGATATTTTGATGCTCCATGTTGGTAGTAGTCTTGGAGATTAAAACCGATAGCTGAGTCCAGCGACTCGACCATATGTTCTTCCTTGAAGACCACTTTGTATAGATACTCTTTCTCAGATTGTAGATTCTCAAGTTCATGTGGTTCTACTGTTTTATGGGGAAGAAGATCAAACATCTCTTGAGCACCCCGTGAAACATTACCATATCCAGCAAAACCCACTACAAATGGTGTAAGAGAATCGGGAAGACCTTCTTTCTCTATACGACTTCCAAGTGCTCTGAATTCATCCTTGAGTTCATCAAGGTTCTTGCAATCAAGAGTTGTTCTCATTGATGAGAAAGGGTTAGGTTCAATACCCTCTAGTTCTAGTCGTTGGCCAAGTACTCTAAATGTGTCAGATATTCCAGCCATTCCGGCCCAATTCCCAAAGAATATCAACCTGCGGCCTTTTTCATCGACCACACGTTCGTAGTCAATGAGTGTTGCACCAACATCTATGATCTTTTGAAGCATAGGCATGTTTGACTTCTGACCCTTTATAGTATGGCTGAAGAACACATACACCTTCCCCTCTTGGAAGAATTCAATGGGCATTTCTTTCACGCCCAGAATGATACTCACGTCAGGTGTGTTCAAACTGGCAACTTTCGCACCAACCGCTTCATATTCATCAGGACCAAAGGCTCGTTGCTGACTGGGTTCAACCACGAATCGTATAGAATGACTGTCAATCAATCGACGAACATGCTCTGGTACAACTGGCACTCTTCCTTCGAATGCTTTCTCCTCTTTACGCAGACCAATTCCATTCAAGATAAAACCGCCTATGTGCAGACCAGACTGCAATTCGCACTGGTCCGGATTGCCAAGAAACTCCTGCTTTAAGCTTTCTATTCATGAAGATATTACTCAGACTAAAATCTAGAACATGTGTTCTAGTTAATTGGTAATCACTAATGTCTGACTTTCTGTACCTCTACGACTGTAAACAATCTCGTAGTAGTAACGCACGCCGAGTTGCATTCACAAAAGAGCTCTATGGGTATACCTATTCTTGGAATACAAAGTCTGGGTTGAAAGAGAAAAGGAAGCTAGGTCTTATTGACCAGTGTTTAGGATCAAGAGCTGTTGCAGACTCTGCAATTCTAGTACCTCAAGAGTGTAAAGGTATTTTTGATGCTCTTTTTGAATTGTATGATGATATTCTTGACGCTAGAATCTTTGAGGTACTGGGAGAAGTTCAAAGATAGATATTAGAACACGTGTTTCAATAACCCCCTTACTTCCACTGGAGTTTATATTAGTACACGTGTTCCAAATGTTCCATAGGAAACATATGAAGCAGAGGCTGGTTATATTCTCATACTGTGGTACCCCCTTGTTTCCACTGGAGATCAATGAAAGTGGAGTTTGTACAGCGATAATATTTAATATAATGAAAATGGAGATAATAACAGCTTGTAAAACGTATATAAATACTTTTTTATATTTTATCTAAGTGGATCTTGCCTCATTTTCTATTGGAAATGAAGGGGTTATTCATATACTGGAACACGTGTTCCAAATTTGAACGTATTAATCGTAATACGATATAGAACACGTGTTCTAATAATTTCTTCTACACTTGTAGGTACGCCAATACCGTAAGACTGATACATGCATTCAAAGCGGGAGCACATAATTCAAATTACTATTTCGAGGAGACCACATATTGACCAAGCCTGAGGAATTACTTGAGGACACTGTAGGGAAGAAAGCTCTTCTTCTTGCGAATGAAGCTATAGCTCGTGGAGTATTAGAAGCTGGAGTTCGTCTTGTTGCTCTTTATCCTGGTACTCCTAGTAGTGAGATCGGGAATAATCTTACGTTCATGGCACCACATATTCCAGACTTCTATTTCGAATTCAGCTCAAATGAAAAGGTTGCATTAGAAGTAGCTGGCGCTGCAGCTGTTGCTGGTGTTAGATCGATGATGGTCTGCAAGGGTCCAGGTCTCAATGTTGCAGCAGACCCATTCTTCTCACTTGCATACGTCGGAGTTAGAGGAGGAATGGTAATAGTTGTTGCAGATGATCCAAGTATGTGGAGCTCTCAGAATGAAAATGATAGTAGGTATTATTCGCTTATGGGCAATATGCCTCTAATGGAACCTGCTGATCCGTCAGAAGCAAAATCTATGCTCCTTGAGGCCTACGAGCTATCAGAGAAACTTGAGCTTCCTGTTCTATTTCGTACAACAACTCGTGTAAACCATACTCGAGCTCCTGTGGAGTTTGGGCCGATACGTGAACGTCCAAAGACTGTAGAATTTATCAAAGACCCATTCAGATTTGTCCCAATTCCCTCTGTCGCAAGGAAGCGGCACCCACTTCTCTTACAGACCATTGAACGTGCACGTGATATCTCAGAGTCATCTCCCCTGAACTTTGTAGTAGGAGAGGGAGATTTAGGCGTGATTACAAGTGGTGTATCATACAACTATGTTCTTGAAGCACTAGCTATACTTGGCGTTCAGGCCAGCATTCTGAAGCTAGGCCTGACTCATCCTGTTCCTGAGAAGAAGATTTCCAAGTTTATGAAAGAGCACAGTCAAGTGGTTGTTGTAGAAGAACTTGAACCATTCTTGGAAACCCATGCTCGCAGGATAGCACAGCTGAACGGAATTGATGTCGAAATCCTTGGAAAGGAACAGGGCTATTTTGAACGTACTTTTGAGTATAGCACAAGAATCGTGATAGAGGCATTTAGTAGAGTTATTAATTGTAATACACCTATTAACTGGCAGGAAATTGATGAAAAGGCAAGCAAACTACCAGAGCTTCCTCCTCGCCCACCACTACTCTGTGCGGGCTGCCCACATCGGGCATCTTACTATGCAATCCGAACTGCTACAAGAGGTAAGGCAATCTACCCCTCCGATATAGGGTGTTACACTCTTAGTATCTCTCCACCTCTTGAAACCGCAGACATTCTATTTGATATGGGATCATCAATCACAACAGCATGTGGTATTGCTCGAGTCACTGAACAGGATGTAGTAGCTACGATAGGTGATAGTACCTTCTTTGCATCAGCTCTTCCTGGTGTAGCCAATGCAGTGTATAACAGTCATCCAGTGTCGTTAGTCGGTCTCGATAACCGTACAACAGCTATGACAGGACATCAACCACACCCCGGGACAGGTGTCACTGGTATGCGTGAAGAGATTGAACCACTTGATATCGCTGAGGTGTGTAAAGGCCTTGGTGTGAAATATGTAAAGACCGTAGATCCCTTCGAGAATATGGCAAGTTTAGTTGCGGAAGTTCGTGAGATGGTCAAATGGGTACGAGAGAATGAAACCCCTGCTGTACTTGTTTCAAGAGCTCCATGTGCCCTTCTAACAGCAGCTGAGAGACGTCGCTCAGGTGACTATCCTCCTTCATACTATGTAGACTCAGAGGTCTGTAATTCTTGTAAGCGATGCTTGAATAAACTCTCTTGTCCTGCAATGTACTTTGATCCCGAAACCTCCAAAGCTGTGATAGATAGAACCTTGTGTAACTTGTGTGGGACGTGTGTTTCGGTGTGTCCCCAAGGGGCAATCAAACAGGAGGAGTCATAATCTTGACTGGTAATACATCTAATACAATAAACGTACTCATTGCTGGTGTAGGTGGACAAGGAGTCCTTACCTTAGCAGAAATACTTGCAAAAGCTGCCCTCGATGATTCACTCAATGTGAGAGTAGGAGAAATTCATGGCATGGCACAGAGAGGTGGACATGTTGTATGTACAGTACGTATTGGCGATGATGCACATGGCCCCATCATCGATGCTGGTACTGCAGATCTCATTGTTGGATTCGAACCTGTCGAAACCTTACGAGAGATTCACTTTGTGAAAGAGGGTGGGTATGTAGTTATGAACTCACACGTTCAATATCCTGTTGCAGTTTCCATGGGCGAAGCTGAATACCCAGCTCATGAAGAGATACTGAAACAGTTGGTCAAGTTCACGAAGAATATTATTGAACTCGATGCTATGGAACTAGCAAAAGAATCTGGAAGTTCCCGTTCAATGAATATGGTTCTACTAGGTGCTATCATTGGAACTGGTATCACACCAATCAGTAAAGAAGCTGCGGCCAATGCGGTTCGAAATGCTTTCCCAAAGAAATTCGAGTCGATCAATATTGCAGCCCTAGAGCTAGGGTTATCAAAGATACAACAAGCTCTTCAATAGGGACAATCGGTACAAAATAATCATTGTAACAACCGTATTACAATTATCACTACTATCATTTCTCTTACTGTGTGTCTAAGAGGACTGCACCCACACCCACTTGACCAATTGAGATACCGCCATCTCCTGGTGGCACTCGTCTGTGTATCAACGGCTTCAAACCATTACTAAGAATACTTTCTACTACTGCATCTGTAATGATCCTGTTGAGTGCAACTCCACCAGAAAATCCAACATACTCTGCACCTCTCTCATGAGCAATAGTACTTGCAATATCTGCCAACCCTAATCCCAGATATCGTTGAGCTGCAAATGCTAAATCTGGTGAAGGGACTCCTTGCTTTTTCATCTCTAATATCTGCATTAAGAACTGAGTGGTATCCAGCTGATACATTTTCTGATATGTTTTGAAACTCAATGGAATCTCAATTTCAGTATCGCGTGCCACTGCTTCAAGTTTCATTGGACACTCACCATCATATGAGTTCTCAGTACAAATTCCAAGAAGAACTGCAACAGAGTCCAACAACCTTCCGGCACTAGTACTCGTAACAACATTCAGCCCACTATTCAACGACTTCACTAATAGAACCAGACTCTTTTCATTCAAGGTCACTCCAGGGCTTACTGTAACTCCTTCCGCGATACTGAGTATCTGACTCTGACTAATATCCGATCCAAGTATACCCAGCAGAGACCGTATCGCAAATCTTGCAGTGAGGTCTCCCCCTGATAGGTTACTTGCTGCAAGTCCACCAAGTCTGGTATAACTTTCTCCATTCCCAACAAGCACTTCCCCACCCCATGCATTACTGTCAGAACCATAACCATAACCGTCAGCTGTAATACAAGTAATACTTGTATCTAGAGGTAATTTATGATCCACTAGAAGTGATACGAGATGTGCGTGGTGATGTTGGACTCGAAAGAGAGGAATATTTCTCTCTGATGACATTCGTTCAGCTATCTCAGTTGTAAGAAATTCCGGATGTAAATCACATGCAACACCATCAAGCTCACCAACACCAAATAGATCCATAGCATGATTTACTGCATTGATAAGAAACTCTGTACTCTCCACGCGGTTTGTATCACCTATGTGTTGAGTTGGATAGAGGTAGTTAGACTTGAGGAGAGTTCCTGTAACTTTCTCTTCTGGTCCCACACCTAGAACCTTGAGATTTCCCCATCTCTCATTTAATATGATAGGCTTAGGGACATATCCTCGTGCTCTTCGGATAAAGACTGGATTATCCTGATGTATTACTTTTATTACAGAGTCATCTGCCCTCTGATTGATTCTTCTATCGTGTACTAGGAAATAGTCAGCTACACCTTTGAGCCTGTTTACTATAGTGACTGGATCTACATACATGGGAATACCGGTCGGATTGGCACTGGTCATCACAAGCGACTGCTCGTTCATATACCTGAATAACAGATGATGCAAAGGAGCGTAAGGTAGCATGATCCCAATAGTGTCAAGTCCAGGTGCAATCAACTCATGTTCAAAAGAAATCTTGGGTTCCACCATTTTTCGTACCAATACTATTGGTCTTCTCCAAGACTCCAATAGAGACTCTTCTATCTGTGTTGGAAGTGTGATGTTCCGTACAGCAGCTAGGTTTCTTGTCATAATTGCAAAAGGGCGACTAAGTCTATGTTTTCTTTCTCTTAGAGCTGTAATAGGATGAGGGCTGCTAGTAAGAGTGGCTAAGTGAGTCCCTGCAATTCCTTCAAGTGCAAGAATCGATCCATCAATCAAAAGTTCTGCAGATTTCATAACAGGATTATCAATGTCCAGCGGCTTTCCATCTGAATCTAGTAAACGGTAATTAGGCCCACACATAGCACAAGCTGTTGTTTGAGCATGATAACGACGGTCCATAGGATTTGTATAACCTGTATTACAAGTATCACATAACGGAAAATCATCCATTGTAGTATAGGGTCTATCATATGGTAGATCTGTAATGGTTGAAAACCTAGGACCACAGGCGGCACAAGAAGTGAATGGGTATAGGTACCAGCGTGAATCTGGATTTATCAAATCCTCTAAACACAAATCACACATAGCTATATCGGGAGGGACCTCAGTTGCAGCATCTTCCTTTCTTGTGTGTGATGATTTAGCTATGCTAAAGGTGTCGAATTTGTTAGATGGATTCTTCCACTCAATATCAACAGTGTCAACACGGGAAATGGAAGGTGGCTTGTCCCTAATCTGGTTGATTAAATCTTCTATGGATGATGACAACCCTTCAACTATTATCCTGACTCCAGCATCTCCTAAGTTTAGCACATACCCAACCAATCCAAGTCGAGTTGCTTCTCTATATACAAAGGGTCTGAATCCTACTCCTTGAACAATTCCTGTAACATGAATATTCGCATGTTTTCTCAAGAGTAGGACCTCTTAGCTCAGCGAGTCTGATACCGATATTAATGCAATGAAGTGGCAACGAACATAAAACCCATGCTGTATTATTGGTATTACAAGTACTAAACAAAATTTGTAGGGCCTCTTAAAGGATGGACAGGACTACATCTTGATTGGAGTTGAGGCAAATCAATAATCAAACCGACTCAATAGTCTACGAACCCAAGACTACTCCGTCTGTCTTGGCGGCAGTGCCAGAGTGTCTAAGGCAGACTCTTGAGAGATCCGTGTCAGGTCCAAATGAACGACGGAAGTCAATACTGATTTCCAGTAATAGCCTAGCAAATCGATTTATTCTAGAACGGTGGGGCATTCGACCATCACAACGTAAGCGCTTCCGGAATTTGTTTGCTACTGTACGTAGACAAAGTAGGGATGTGTTCAAACATTACCTTGCACGTGGAAGAATCGAATGGAATTCCAATGGTGATAGACATGTATTCGGTATTTTTAGATATGATGAGATACGAGGTAATCTGATTCTTGGTTTTGTTAGTGTACCTCCTGGTGCTGAATGGAAGTTACCCATTCGTTAGTTTTCTTTGATACACTCTTCATATCCTTGTTCGCTTTTTGTTATGTATTACAAATAATACGTATGGAATCAGAAACTATAAGAGTCAAGTGTATACAAACCTGTATCCATTCAGTACTCTCTTCTGGCTCATGGAAAAAGAGACTTAATAGCACTCTATTTACGTTAAAAGTGATTATGGGCTCCTTTTAAGAGAGGCATAGAATCAACTGAGGGTCAAAAATAGTGAACTCTACCAACCCCGACAGTAAATCTGGCCAGCAAAACATGCGGAAACTTGTGTCAAATGTGAGAAAGATGCTGAAAGAACCAATTCTAGAGATACTTATCGAAAGGTCTGCACTCACAGAAGCACAAATCGAAACCCTTCTGATTGATCTTGTATTGGAAGATAGTTATGGAGCATCAATTGCATACGAAAGCAAAGCATCTCTTAGGACAAAAGAGGGTACTAGGAAGATGGGGGTGTCACGTGGAGCATTTAATAGAACCCTCAGCCAGGCACGAAAGAACGTAACAAAATCTGTTTACACGTTACTTCTCATGGCTTACCTAGGTCTCTTTGATATGGCTGTGTTTCGTCCGTTTGAAGAGATTGCATCTAGAATTGGGGGGTATAGAATGATTCGTGAAGTTTTGGCAGGTAAGACCGAACTGACCAGTGAAGAGATGGAAAGCTATCGCTCAGCGGAACGGTTGATTGTTTCTGCCTTGGAAGAGCTCGATTCTCCACTTGTTCTGAAAACAGACACCTCGAAACGTAAGGTTGGATAGTTTACATTTGAAGTGCATATGCTTACAGTTTCAATAACCAAAACAAAAAACGGCTCGAGCGTGTCGCACCACATGAGCGGATGTCAGAGGTGTTCAGCCTCTGCCTCAATCATACCGACATTAGATCATCTTGGAGATATTTTCGAGGAGATAGAGATGCCAATGTGGTAGTCGGAGGCTTAATGGGTATTAAATACCCGCGCCATAGACACATCCAATTTGGCACGACACACTCATACATAATACCTCTACACTTCTACATAGTTCTAATCTTAGAACGGGCAGTTCTGGAATTAGTCTGACTTTTGCTAAGACTTCATGACTAATTATCATGGGTGACAGAGATATCTCTTTATAATTGTATTACATGTATCATTAGTAATAATTCGGTATTTGTCATAATTAGTGACCAAACACATTAGAAGTACTATTGCTCTATCAAATCTTGTCGGCATACTCGGTGATTACTTTGGATGATGATAACAGTCATTCACGTATTTTGAAAATGGCGAAAGAACGAGCAAAGAAGTCCGAGGAAGATGAGCAGCTGCAGGAAATCAGTGATGCAATTGGGGATAGAAGGCTAAAAGATCTTCTAGACATTGTTGCACTGACTGAACAAACCGAAGGATGGTTGACAGCTGTACAGTTTCTGAGTAAGGCTAAAGAAACCACATACTCAGGTCCTATTGGTACGGGAGGTCATAATGCTATTATTGAACCTCTGAAATATCGTGAAGTCATATTCGATCTTTTTTCTTGTAGAGGTTTTGAACCAATCACAGTTTCTACAGTAGAATTTTTGAAAATCTTGAAGGAAGAAACATCATTTGCAAGCGCTACACAAATGGCAAGGAAATTAGTTGAAGAAGCGGCAATAGAACAGATTGACTCTGGCGATACACTTTTTTTCAATTTTGAAAATCCAAGAATCTTTGTATCTGATAATCTAAGGAGTAGAACTGATTACGCACTCTACAATGAGATTGAACATCTAACTCTGAATGTAGATGGAAAATGGGCCACAATAAGACCCCTCTGGTTTACCGAACTTGGTCGTAGAGCTCTACTTGAAACTGGAATCGTGGGATACAAAATAGAATCTGACGTTCTTGATGCTGTATTATCTGTAATACCAGCACCCCCTGATACAAAAACTCAGATTACTATAATCAGGAATCACGAAACCGAATCAATACAAGATCGACATCCCAGTAACAAACAATACTCCAAACTCCTAGGATTCATGATTGAACAGAACGAAGAGGGACTTCTTCGCCTGGGTAGCAGACATGCCATGGGTTGTTTCAAAATTCTACTTCACGAAGCTCTTGATTCTTACAACAAAACAAAGAGCAGCATTAGATACAGGAAGCTAATATCCTCTCTCAATGGTCTTGTTACTATCCGAAGTTTGGATGCAATAATGATTCTTGAAGAATTAATGATTTCTGGAGATCAACGGCTAGCTACTCCTTCAGTGTTCGCTCTTGGTAATTTCTATCACGAATCATCTCTTCATGCACTAATTCAGTTTGTATGCAGTAAACGAAATGAAGAAGCAGTTAATGCAAGTATCAAAGCCATCAAGAATCTGCACAAGAAGGAACCTCAGTTTGAGTACATCCTGAAAGAGGCACTTCAGAGAGAGTGTACAAACCTAGGTAAGCTAAAGCGTTTGTACCAACAAATTTCTCAAAAATCAAGAGAATAGGCTTGTAATACAAGTTATACAAGTAATAGTACGTTAGGTAGACATAAATCACATATGTTCTGGCATCCAACCTATGACAAGCCCAAGTGATGACAGGTTTGTACAAATTGATCGATTTTTCAATCCTAGAAATGTTGCTCTTGTTGGAGCATCCGCAGACTATCGGAAGCTTGGCAACTCAATCTTGATGAACCTGCTCACTTCAGAGATTGAGATATATCCTATTACTCGAAGCCGAGAACATGTCTTAGGTGTAAGAGCATACCCAAGTCTGGCTGATTTACCGGAACCAGTTGACTTGGTCATAGTTGCTGTGGCTGCAAAGTACTGTTCTGGACTAATGTCAGAAATACGAAAGGCTGGGTCACAGAGTGCAGTGATAATCTCAGGGGGTTTTAGCGAAACTGGTAATCATGGGACACAACTGGAAAATCAGTTGATTGAAGCAGCAAGAGACGCAGGAGTTAGGATTATTGGTCCAAACTGTGTAGGTGTTTCCAACAGCAGACTATTCAATGGTACTTTTACTATGATGCCAGAACGTGGTAATATCGCATTTGTTTCACAGAGTGGAGCTCTTGGTGGAATGACTATCTACAATACACGTGCAAAACGTATTGGTATGAGTAAGTTTGCTAGTATAGGAAATGCAGCCGATGTAGGCTTTGCAGAGATACTGGACTATTTTGCCAATGATTCTAAATCATCAGTAATTGCAGTATATGTAGAGGGTGTAGATGAAGGCCGCTCTTTCTTTGAATCATTGAGAAATGCCGCGAATACAAAACCAGTTGTCGTTCTTAAAGGAGGACGCAGTGAAGCAGGCGGGCTTGCGACGCAATCACATACTGGATCACTAGCTGGATCGATTCAAGTATTCAATGGTATGATTCGTCAAGCAGGGTGTGTCACTGCACCGACACTTGATACTCTATTGGAAATCTGTAAACTATTTGACTACCAACCACTGCCTGAAGGAAGTAATATTGGTATTATTAGTAATACAGGCGGTGCAGGTGTGCTTGCTGCTGATGCAGCCGCAGAATTAGCTCTCAATGTAGTTGAGTTTGATGACGATACAAAACATGAGCTTAGACAAGTATTACCACCAATGGCGTCTATTAATAATCCTGTAGACGTTGTAGCTAGTAGTGGTCGAAGAGAATATCGTGTAGCAACAGAACTTCTTCTGAACGACTCCAATATTGATATGCTTCTTGTAATCTGTGGAGTTCCTACTTTTGCAGGTATGACTCAAACAGAGCACGCAGCAGGGACACTAGAGGGAGTACGTACTGCAGATACTCAAAAACCAGTGATTGGCGTTTGGTTGGCTGGAGATGTTGGTAAACCTGGTAAGGATCTTCTTGAGATGAATCGTATTCCATGTTACGATGATCCAAGCTTGGCTGCACTCTGTATGAAAAAAGTTTCAGAGTACTCCAAACTTCATTCAAAAACTGAATGAAAGGCAAATAGATTGTAATGTTTGTATTACAATCATTCTAGATGTTTCTTGGCAATATCTGGGAATTCACGAGCGACTGCATCTCTCAAGGCTCGCTCTACCCACATACTAAGATTGATAGCCCTCTCATTTCTGACAGCTTGCAGACATGCCCTAAGATCTGATGCGACAGAGAAGCTCATAATCGGGCTCTTTCGTTCATTGTTTGGTACTGCAGATAGAGGCTCAACTTTCTTCTCAGCAGTTTCTGTTGTCGCAGCTGACACTTCACTATCTCGAGGAGGTACTGCTTCGTCATCCTCCCTATCTCTCTCTTCTTTTCGGTATTTTCCTAACAGACTCAACTTATTGGACCTCCTTTAGCAAAGTGGCATATGCATCAGATACAAGCTGAGCGATCTCTGGCGTTACATTTGGATCGCTTGATCTCTTGAAGTTTTCAGCAGCCACTTGTTGGCAACCTCTTGCTAACATCCGTATATCTCTTGGATTGCCTTTAGCTGATGTATTGATAATCTCCACAGCTTTCTCAGCGAATGGGTACAAATCAAAATTAGTGATATCGAATTTATCAATCTCGCCCCGTGCATAAGCAAGCCGCCGACCAACGAATTCTTTTGCCTTCTGACTGTCAAAGGGTGGAACATCCAGAGGTTCTGTTCGATCTGCAATCTGTGGGAGGAAGCTAAGCATTGCATTCCAGTATAACATAGTCCCACTCATTATCAATGTAACAATGGGTTCATCCAGTGCCTGCTCACCAGTGCCAACCATCTCTTGGGTTGGTAAATCAGCAAGATAGCGAAGTTTGTGAAATGCTGCCTCTTGGTTATCAGCAACATCTTCAATGAAGAGTGCTGTCCGACTCTTCTCTTCTACATATCTTCTAAGACTCTCTTGTGCTACAGCTTCGATGATTTGACTTGATTCCCATGATCTTCGATATTTAACCCTGAGAGAATCAGCGATAGCTGCCGACATCTGCTTCTCATAGAGACCGGTCATTCCAACATATCCAGTAACGAATTTGTTACCCCTTCGATCAGCTAATGTAGGCAGGTCTCTAAGAGCAAGAAGCATCAATGTACTCTTACCTGATCCGACCGGACCTCTGAGGAATATATGCCTCTCATTAGTGATAATCAAGTCTACTATACTGTCGAGGAAATCAGGATGTTCACAATATAGTCGACTGTCTGGCATCTTGTATCCACGAAAAGGTGAGAATCGAGCACCTATCCTCTCTTCCCAAGCGCGTAATGTTTCTTTCCTTGTATTGAAGTGGCGTATCAATGCACTTTCATGAATAGCAATAGTCATTTTGTCACCACAATGTACTCTAGACTAATTGTATCACAAGTACTTATTGTAATACAATCGGAGAAGTGTTCTATTCTGATATAAGTCATATGGAGAAATGCGGTATGCCATGCAATAGGCGCCAAAAATCATGCACAAGCTTTTTCAAGCATAGCTCTTGGCTGAAGACTACGACCAAGAACACAGATTAACATTGATTCAGAGGTCTAATGAAATGGATGTTACCAGAATAAGACATGTATTGAATGCGTTGATGATTCTAAGTTTCCTAATCTTTGGAGGTTTAGTAGGTATCATTGTAATTACTGATTCCGCCTTGGTCGCCAAAACGGTTACACTTCCTTTTGCCTTCCTTTTCATCTCTCTAATGACACTGATTACAACAGGCCAAATCCAGAACCGTCCAGAAGGAACTCGACGCCACTTAGGTGAATGGGTAACAGTCTGTGTATTTGTTACTATTCTCTGTGCACTTGCATTAACATTTGCCTAGCTACAGCAAAACAGTTTTAGTGGCAGCCGCATTCAAAGATATACTCCCATCTGGGAAAAAACCGATGTGACGTTTGATGAGTAAGATACTCCCAGGTACCAAAACGACCCGAATGGAACTCCTACGTCTGAAGAACAGAATGCGTCTGGCTGAGCGTGGGCACAATCTTTTGAAAGAGAAACGGGACTCACTCATCATGGAGTTTTTCAATGCAATAGCTGAAATTAAGGAAGCTCGTGAAACAGTAGAAGACACTCTATCTCATGCATTCAGAGCTCTCACACAGACGAAGATGATTATGGGCCCATCAAGGGTAGTTGAATTTGCAAATGCAAGTAAAGTTGAATCTAACCTGAGTATTTCAACTAGATCAATGATGGGTGTGAGAGTACCAGTCCTATCTGTCGAGCAAAACACTCCCGAGCTTCCATACTCACTAACAGACTCAAGTGCCCGTCTTGATGTCATGTCAATTAAGTTCAAAGAAGCACTAAAAGCAATAGTCAGACTTGCGGAAACAGAATCGACTGTGAAACGCCTGGCCTTAGAAATCGAACGAACAAAGAGACGTGTATCAGCTCTTGAAACTGTAGTTATCCCCCGTCTAGATGCCACAGCTCGTTTTGTCAAACTTGCTCTTGAAGAGAGAGAGCGTGAAGACTTTTTCAGAACTAAAATGATCCGTGATCGGATCGCTTCTGAATAAAACTTAACCTCTTCGTAGCTTTAAGATTGCTGCAGCTAAATCTCCACCTGTTTGTCTAAGTGCTTCTTTTGCAGTTTCAATATCCACACCTGCTTGACCAGCCACAAGCGCCGCATCTTCAATTGGGACTTCAATCTCTGGTTCTTCGACTGGTAAAACTTCTGCTGGCTCTTCTACACCTGCAGTAAGACCTCTTTCTGTTTTCTTACCAGACACTTGATACGACTCAGAACCTGCCTGTTTTACAACTGTTACTTGTGGACTGGATATCAGCCACTCTTTGTCCTTGAACCGAATGACGACCTCTCTAACTCCCTCAAGATCTTTCTGTTCTATTCCCATCTTTTTCATCATGCGTTCAATTTGTTTTGGTGAGTAGCCTCTGAATCCCATAGTTTATTCCTCATTTAGTCTACACGAGTGTCATCTCTGTTTCTAAATAGACCGGATAAAATGCTTGTCATTTGCATCTTGCTATATCTCCGGTTTTACATTGATATCAAAAACATAATGCTCAACTCCAGGAGAGTAGTGTTTTATCCTGCGAGTTTCTATTGCTGTAGAGAATCCATATCCATTGCATATAGTATTAACTGTATTACACACTCCTTCAACTTCATGCAAAGGGCAAGTCATATGCATATGAATAATTCCACCCTCCTCTGAAAGCGTATCTAATGCATAAGGCAGGTACTCGATAGTATCGTGCAAATACCCCATGATGACTCGGTTGGCTATTTGCATTGGATGAACTTTTCTACAATCACCATTAATTGTTTCAACAATCTCGTCAAGTTTGTTTATACTGATATTCTCAAGTAGAAAGTTGTATGCCTCAGGGTTGATTTCTATTGCCACAACACTTGCCTTTGTTCGTTTAGCGATATGCAATGTAAATTGTCCAACACATGCGAACATATCAACAACTAACTCATCGCGTTGAACCAAGGTAGACATACGAATACGTTCTCCCTTGTTACCACCTGAAAATGTGATTCGGAGTGGGTCAAGTCGAAACTGCACGTCATTTTCGATATGAGTTGTTGTAGTATTAATTTGTCCCGCAACAAGCACATAATTTGGACTTCGTACAATTCCTGATGTTGGTCCAGCTCTAATTGCTACTGATTTGATTCTAGAATCATACTCAAGGGCCGCTTCCCCAATTAGATTCGCATGATCAATTAGAGAACTTTTGAGCTGTAGTAGGGCAACATGTCCTACGAGATGAAAACCTGTTGGTAAATCAGATTGGTTGGGAATCGAGTCACAAAGACTCTCTCTAAGAAATTCTCTAAATTTCATAGTCCTCACAGGCATTTGTGAAGTAAAGAGGATGGTCTAGCAATAGATACCACTGGGAACTGTGTCATTACGTCCACGACTCTGAACCTTTTCAATTGCCCTTCTAAAATCATCTTGTGTGACACAAGTTCTATCATCACGTATTGCAAACATTCCTGCTTCTGTACAGATTGATTTGATATCTGCACCAGTCTGATTCTTAGCTTGAATAACAAGGTTCTCAAAATCTACGCTCGATTCCACATTCATCCCCCGTGTGTGAATCTTGAAGATTTCAACTCTGCTGCTCTCATCAGGTAATGGAAATTGAATAATCCGGTCGAATCTTCCAGGTCTTAGGAGGGCTGGATCGAGAATGTCTGGTCGATTTGTGGCGCCCAATACTGCTACCTGTCCTCTATTCTCAAAGCCATCAAGTTCACTCAGTAACTGCATCAGGGTTCGCTGTACTTCTCGATCACCTGAAGTAGCAATATCAAGACGATGTGAGCCCACTGCGTCAAGTTCGTCAACGAAGACAATAGCTGGGGCCTTCTCTTTTGCCAACATGAAAATTTCTCTTACTAGTCGTGCTCCCTCTCCTATAAACTTCTGAACTAATTCGGAGCCGATTACACGAATAAATGTTGCATTGGTTTCATGTGCTACTGCTCGGGCACAAAGTGTCTTGCCCGTACCAGGTGGTCCAGTAAGAAGAACTCCCTTAGGTGGTTCAATACCAACTTGCCTGAATAAATCAGGTTTCAAGAGGGGTAGTTCAACAGTTTCCTTAATCTCACGGAGTTGATCTTGGAGACCGCCAATATCGATGTAAGAAACATCTGGGGCCTCTTCAATTTCCATCGCCCTAATCATTGGGTCACGAGATGGCGGAAGTTCCTGAGTTACTGCAAATGACCGTTGGTTCAGTGCAACTCGCATACCCGGTTGCATTCTATCTCTGGGTATAGAAGATGCCACATGAACAACAAAATTTGGACCAGTAGAGCTTTTCACTACAGCCCTACCATCCTCTAAAACCTCAATGATTGTAGCAGTAATCAGTGGAGATTGACGTAATTTCTCAAGTTCTGTCCTGAGGGTCTGAGTTTCTTTCTCCAACCGGGTGCGTTCAGCATGCAGTATCTGTTTCTCACTCTCTAGTGCACGAAGTCTGCGTTCCAGATGCCTAGTGTAGCTCTCTGAGTAACTTGAATCTTCAACGCTACCTTCTTTTTTGGCATCTGCAGTCCCTGGCATTTTATGGCACCTAATAAGCTCAATCAGTTTGATTGTTTTAAGATTTGTCTTGAGAACCTTTTCGGAAACTCATGACAAAGCTCCAAACCCGTATATGTATACTCGGTAATGTTTATCAACTTCCCATTATTTGATACATTGAGAGGGATATCCTGTGCCTAGCTGTGAATTATGTGGCAGAAGTATGAAAGGTCACGGTAAAAACGTCACAATCGAGGGTGCTGAGATGCTAGTATGTCCTCAGTGCGCTGCTAAATTTGGATCACAGTCATCCGGCTCTGACCGGAAACCATCATCTGCTCCAAGGACACAACCATCATGGACCCAACCTCATTCAGACAGATCATCATCCTCATCAGCACCCCGTCGTGCTTCCACCGCACCCAAGAAAACATCAAAATCCCCGCGTAGGTCTCCTGCAACTCTTGAGGACATGATCTTGATTGAGGACTACGCTCAAGTGATTCGAAATGCCCGCCAGAAAGCAGGGATGTCTCAAGAGGAACTAGCACAGCGTGTTGGTGAGCGTATCTCTACACTACAAGCTATCGAGAGTGGACGTATCAAACCAATCAAGAAGACAATTAGAGGTCTTGAGAGGGAGCTTGAGATATCACTTCTAGAGGCTGTAGGTCCTGTTCCAATTAAGACTAGCCAAGGAGCACGGACCTCAGGTCCAACACTTGGAGACCGTGTAGTCGTCAAACGAAAGAAGTCACAGAAAAGTGAATGAAGGGCGCCATCTAAATTATCCAACAGAAACCAGTGACATATCACAAGCTCTTTTGATAGACCGGGTCATAGGTCTTATATAGTAAGTCAGGGGATAATATACTGAGTGTAAATACCACAACAACAGACATAGGCTCAGTTAATTATTCAGCTATCGCAGGTCCAGGTGAACACATCAAATGGCACAATCCAATATCAATAATGACCTATTTCGGCTTGTCGTTGAAGAGATTGCCGGAAAGGAGGGGGTAGATGTCGCTGCGGTCTTGGTAAATGCAGATGAAACTACCGACGAGGAAATAGCAACCAAGACGGACCTGAAACTCAACATCGTACGTAGAATACTCTACAAACTACACGACAATCATCTTGCATCATATAGAAGAATTCGTGACACAAATACTGGATGGTTCCTCTACTATTGGCGTATCGATCCAAAGAAAGCACAAGCCCTCGTTAACCGCAAGAAGAGAATGGTATTGAACCTTCTTGAGCAAAGACTGGAGCATGAGAGCAATAATGATTTGTATGTATGCGTCAACAAGGACTCCTCGCCTGTTCCATTCGAGGAAGCTATGAACCTATCTTTTCGTTGTCCCACATGTAATGAGCAGCTTGAGTATGTAGATAACAAACGAGCAATCAGTTTCTTGCGTAAACGTGTTGAAGAACTCAGAGCAGATTTGAAAGCCACAACATCAACTACCTAGTTACCTCTCATGAATCAACTAGGGGTGTAATCCCATTGGTCAGCCTCACACTTCTTCTCAAGATTTATGGACGAAATCGGAGCAAGCTCCTTGGCATACTCAAATCAAGAATTACTAATCTTACGTCTGAACTTGATGTTACATTTACGAATTATCGTATTACACGTAATAATCGCGTATCGTTGACAATTAAAGGCGAAGATGAGGAATTTGTGACCAATGTTCTAGCAAAGGAATATGGACTGGCACCAACATTCGATGGAATAGAAACAGGGCAGCTGTATCCAGGACAACTTGTTGATGTTGGAAAGGTAGGATATGGCCTTTATGCAGATATTGGTGTCACGAAACCAAAGAGAGTCGATGCACTCATTCCCTTGCACCGACTACGTTCTCAGCTACAAATGCACAGAAGTTCTCTACGTTCAATATCCAATGCACTACTTCTAGCAGAAAACCTCCCAATCGAAGTACGAATAACTGAAATCAATCGAAAAAATTCAAAAATTGAAGCAGAACTATCAAATTCCACTCTGCAACGACTCGATAGATGGATTAACGATGATCATCAACGTCTACTTGTCTTTGGTGCTACTCTTGAAATGATTGATTCAGCTCTCCAAAGAGCGGGTCATGCTGAAGATATCTACAAAATTGAACAGCTTGGTGTGTTTGAGTTTTCGCTAAGATGCAAACGAAGCACCCGGGCAAGTGGCATTGTTGCTGCAATTGGACCCAAAATGCGTGGTGTCCCAATGCATTTGTTCATCCCCAGTGAAATTGAGGCGAAAAGAGATGCCGCGCCTTGATATATGGCTTACAGAAACAGGCCAATTTTCTTCAAGACAAGCTGCAAAGAGAGCTATCCGTGCAGGCCATGTTACCGTAGATGGAAAGAAAGCAAAGCCCTCAAAACAGGTGACTGGTGAAGAAGAGATACTCATCTCAAGTGAATCTCTCGATTTTCCAGTTGGTTATACCAAATTAAAAGAAATCCAAGATTCTTTTCATGAAGATTTAGTGAAAAGAGGAGATTTGGCCCTTGATATTGGCAGTTCTGCTGGTGGCTTCCTGTTATATCTTGCAAAGAAAGGTGCTCACGCAATCGGTATAGAGGTATCCGAAACTTTCGCTGATGTTCTCCATAAAATTGTTGAAACTCATCCAAATCTATCTCTAATCATTGGTGATGCCTTTCATATCAACCCCTACGATATCTGTGCACCTAACGAACTTGATATTCTACTAATCGATATTACAACAGAACCAAGCGGAACATTAGACCTGATCAAGCTGTTCTCTCCAATTCTGAAGAAAAATGGTCGACTAGTTGCAGCTTTCAAGTCCAAAGGCCTACCTGAAGAAATCTCAGAAATAACCTCTCATATATCAGATTTGGGATTTACTCGGGTTGATGCTTTCATACTTAATAATTCACGTAAGGAGTTACATATAGTGGCCTTTCGTCAGTAAGTAACTCTTTTATTACATTTACATGAACCACAAATACAGGGCCGCTAGTCTAGCCCGGCTATGATGTCTCGCTTACACCGAGAACTCAAGAGAGATTTTCTCTCTGGTCTCGACGGTCGCTGGTTCAAATCCGGCGCGGCCCACCATCATTCTATTGGTGCTGACTTCAAATCTTATATGGATTGAAACATCAGCATCTCTGCAAGAGAAAAGTGCGGTGAGTTCCTACGAGGAAACTAAATGCTCCTGCTAATTCTGGAATCCATTGGATAACAGAAGGTGGCAACACTGGCAGGAGAGGGGTGGAACACAGAAATTTCTTGCAGTTGGGATTCACTCAACCCAATGAAAATAGGTCAGAAGATCCTCTCTCGTAGATAATTCCTACCTCTAAGGTTATAACGGTGTTGTAACCTTCACCGTTTACACAGAAGAATGCGGGAGTAGCCAAGCCAGGTCAAAGGCGGCGGACTTAAGATCGTGCAAAGACACGGGGTCATCGAATAAGATATCCGCTCCCGTAGGGGTCCGTGGGTTCGAACCCCACCTCCCGCACCATTTCTCAGTCAAAATAATAGGCGACACTACCATTATGCCATTACAAGCCCTACTATCATCATTTGGAATCATTCTAGTCACTGAGATTGGTGACAAAACAATGCTCACTACAATATGTCTCAGTGCACAATATCGACGACCAGCTATAGTGCTGCTTGCAACGTTAATTGCACTGGCAATCTCAACTGCAATCGCAGTAGTTGTAGGAGTCGTATTAGCAACATCATTACCGGTTGATCTTATTGTCTACATATCTGGAATTCTCTTTCTTGGTCTTGGAATCTATACTATTCTCAAATCAGATTCCGAAGAAGTCGAGTCGTGTGATAATCCAGCAACCTTTACTGGGATGGTATCATTAGTCCTATTTTCAGAGCTTGGCGACAAGAGTCAGATTGCAGCTTTAGCTTTGGCTGCCCAGTCCATCTATCCAATCATGGTCTTTGTAGGTGCGATTATTGGTTTTCTCGTAGTAAATGCAATAGGAGCTGTTGCTGGAGACCGTATCGCCGGGGTCACATCTATCAAATATGTGAAGATTGTAGCTGGTGCTATCTTCATTATATTCGGATTTGCAGTACTACTTGGTATCCTTTAAGCACACAATCACTGTGGCAAAGGCTTTATGACTATGCCCAGCTTCGATGTTTTCGAACTCAAAGGTGAGGATACAGTGAGTCTAGATGGTTCAGGTTATCACGGTTTAGTTCTTGAAAAACTGTCAGCAAGTGGTTCCAGAGTAGGTGATACAATCAAGATAATCAGTGATGGAAAGGAGTTTACCGGTATCCTCATGCCGCGGAGCCAAATTGGCAGTGACCCATATCATGTTGTGATTAAACTTGAGAATGGCTATAATGTAGGAGTCAAGCTGGATTTAGATTATAGCATAGAGAAACTCAAGGGTGCAAAGAAGCAGAAGAGCTTACACCCAGAACCACCAACTTCTCAACCTGATCTACCTACTGTATCTATCCTAAGTACTGGTGGTACAATTGCAAGCAGAGTTGATTATAGGACAGGAGCTGTTAATCCAGCATTATCTGCACAGGACCTTTATGATGCTGTTCCAGAACTAGAAAATCATGCGAACATTCGAGCGAAGATTGTCATGAGTGTTCTATCTGAGAATATACAACCCACCGATTGGACTAAGATTGTTCGTAGCACTGCAGCTGAGATCAAGAGCGGTGCAGATGGAATTGTAATTGCACATGGAACCGACACACTAGGATTCACCGCAGCTGCATTGTCATTTGCAATCCAAAATCCCCCAATACCTATTGCATTGGTAGGTTCCCAGAGATCATCAGATCGTCCATCATCAGATGCTGCAGTCAACCTGATTGGAGCTACCAACGTGGTCAGTCGAGTAGATGCTGCTGAAGTAATGGTAGTAATGCATGGTGAAACCGATGACAGCTTTGTCTATGCCCATCGTGGAACGCGTGTTCGTAAATTACATACCAGTCGTAGGGATGCATTTCAATCAGTGAATACATACCCGCTCTACCGTCTTGAAGCAGATGAAATGCATGAGATTACTTCTCCAATATTACGCCGGGATAAAGAACGAAAACCCAAGATAAAACCGAATTTCGAAGAAAAAGTGGCATTGGTTAAGACATATCCTGGAATAAGTGGAGATATAATCGACCATTTTGTAAAGTCCAATTATAGGGGAATTGTCATTGAGGGCACTGGCTTGGGTCATGCTCCAGAACGCATTCATCCTGCACTGAGGAGAGCAATTGATGCCGATGTTGTCATAGCAATGACGAGTCAGTGTATTCAAGGACGGGTAGATATGAATGTGTATCGGCCTGGTGTCGAGATGCTAGATATGGGAGTCATTCCTTGTGAGGATATGTTGGCAGAAACAGCACTTGTCAAGATGATGTGGTTATTGGCTAATACAAGTAATACAAAGAAAGTACGCGAACAGATGTCAGTATCATTGGTTGGTGAGATTGACATGCGAAGTGAGCAGGCTGAATACACCCCTCAGAAGGAGGTAGAGTAGAGTGACAGATGCTGATCATTACACAGAGATAGGACTCATGGTGGGTCTAGAGCTTCACCAACAACTCAATACATCACGGAAGCTATATTGTCATTGTCCAACTGCTATTCGAGATGACGAACCCAACGGCCAGTTCATCCGAAGATTACGTCCAACAAAGAGTGAGATGGGTGAGGTTGATCCCGCAGCACTTTTCGAATTTCAGAGGAAAAAACGATTTTGTTACGAATTCTATAATGATTCAACATGTCTAGTTGAAGCAGATGAAGAACCCCCACATGATTTGTGTGAAGAGTCAATCGATATTGCTCTTATCATGACTAGGTTCCTCAATTCTACTCCATTAGATGAGATTCATCCTATGCGTAAGATTGTCATTGATGGTAGCAATACAACCGGATTTCAACGCACAGCAGTGGTTGCTATCGGTGGAGAAATCGAAGTTGGTAGCAAGATAATTGGAATTCAGACCATCGGTCTGGAGGAAGACGCTGCTCGCAAGATTGCAGATGACGACAAAAACAACATGAAGATCTACAGACTTGACCGACTTGGTATCCCACTCATTGAAATCGCCACAGCACCCGACATCAGGTCACCTCAGGAAGCCGAGGAGGTAGCACTTGCAATAGGTCGTCTTCTTCGATCAACAGGTAGAGTGAAACGAGGTCAGGGGACTATTCGCCAAGATGTCAATGTTTCAATCAAGGGTGGGGCAATCATGGAGATTAAAGGTCTCCAACAGCTTGACATGCTGGCAGCAACAGTTGAGTATGAAGCACTCAGACAGGAACGACTGTTGGAGATTCGTGATACTCTTGTGGAGCGGAATATATCCGTAGAACTGCTTGACAAGAAGTGTAAGGTTCTGAATGTAACAGATATTTTCTCAAATTCTGACTCTAAGGTAGTTAAACGGGCACTGAAGTCAGACGGAGCTGTATATGCAGTAAGATTACCCGGTCTTGCTGGACTAGTGGGTATGGAACTGCAGCCAGACCGCAGATTTGGTACCGAACTCTCAGATTACGCTAAATTCTGGGGTGATGTAGGTGGTATTTTTCACACCGACGAACTCCCCAAGTATGGAATAACAGAAGACGATGTTTCTCGACTACGAGGGTTCGTCGGTGCGGAAGACATGGATGCAGTAATCCTAGTAGCCGCCCCAGAGCAGAACTGTCTGGATGCACTTGAGGCAGTGGTAGAGCGTGTCAAAGAAGCAGTGAGAGGGGTTCCTGCAGAGACCCGAACCCCCCTGCCCAACGGATGCTCAAAGTATGCCCGACCGAGACCGGGGGCTCAACGAATGTATCCCGAGACCGATGTCCGTCCCGTGAAGATATCAGAGAAGCGTCTCAGGCGTATCAAGAAGGAGATGCCAGAGACCCTTGAGAGTAAGGAGAAGCGATTTGTTGAGGAGTACGGTCTCAGCGAAGAGCTCTCATCCCAGATAGTACGGTCATTGAATCTTGATCTCTTTGAACAGTTGGCAAAGACTCTAGAGGTCTCTCCAACACTGATAGCAGTGACACTGGAGAACACACTTGTCAGTCTTCATCGAGATGGGATACCCACAGAGAAAGTCCAGGACACTCATTTTATTGGGATTTTTGAAGCAGTGAGTGGAGGTATTCTCTCTCCTGATGGGATTCCTGAGGTCCTGACATATGTGGCTAAGAGTCCCGACTCAACTGTGGAAGAGGCAATAGAAGAGACCGGGCTGGGGATGGTGGATACAAGTGACATCGAACAGATCATCCGAGGTATCGTTGAGGAGAGGGTTGACTTTGTCAGAGAACAGGGCGAGCGTGCGGTAGGTGGGCTCATGGGCGTTGCAATGAAGGAACTCAGGGGTAAGGCTGATGGTAAGACAGTGAAAGATTTGCTGACCGCCGAGGTAAAGAGGGTCCTATCAGGTTAGAGGTACTAGAGTAAGCTTAATTAGTCATTCACCTCGCCTCCCTGAAGACGGACCATTTTGGTCCATCACAATCCCGCCGCAGTGGCCTAGCCTGGCAGGGCGCGAGACTCATAATCTTGTCGGACTCGTCCGATTGAAACTATGGGGTCAAAGTCTCAGCGAAACTCGAGATGAGAAATCTCGAAGTCGAGGGCTCAAATCCCTCCTGCGGCACCAAACTTCTTCTATCGAATAACATCCAGTTTTCTATCCAATAACCTCTTTATCCAGTAGTTGCACAGCTCAAAACAGGTGATGGAGTGAAGCTGTCATTCAAGACCCTAGATGATATTGATTTTGCTGGAAAGCGAGTTCTGATTCGAGTTGACATAAACTGTTCACTGGACCCAGATACAAAAGAGATTATTGACGACTCAAGGATAGTTGCATCAGTACCGACGCTGAAAGAGTTGTCCAGTAGCAAAGTGACATTGATGGCTCATCAGGGACGACCAGGAAGCTCTGACTTCATCTCTCTAGAATCAC
>JAEOST010000379.1 GCA_016840245.1 Candidatus Thorarchaeota archaeon | reverse complement strand
GCTTGGACTGCAGCAGCCAACGCACAATACTTGGCCACGCTTGCAGATTTGAACGCATATCTAGCAACATTGTGAAAGTAGAATAGCATGGGATCCAACAAGGATGTGAAAGATGTGGAGCCAGCAGACATCGAAACTGAAGTTGAATCAAAATACAGTCCAGGTGAGATGGAGGATGCTTTTGCTCCCATCGACATCCTTGAGACGATTGTAAATGCAATCATAGGGTTCTTCATGGGAATAGGATATAGAATCCTGGCTTTCGGAAAATGGGTAGGAAGAATTTTCCAAAGGATATTGAGATTCTTCCTAAATCCTGGAAACAGCATTAGACAGCTAATCATGAAATTCAGGGGTTACGGTGATGAATTCTCTCGGGAGATGGATACACTCAGCTGGATTCAACTTGGTGGAATCATCTTTGTCTTCGGACTCTTCCTAATAGCTCCACTGCTAAGTGTTGTTTGGGGTTCTTTCGTTACTGTTGATGGTGTATCATTGGATCTGATAACACAACTGTTCAGTAATGCTGCATATGTCCCACAATGGCAACCGTCTGACTTTAACTGGATTCGTCCAACTGGTGCGGGATATGTTGAGATTTGGGGTATTGATTTAGGAATCATCCTAAATTCAGTATACTCTGCAATCGCAGTCACTGCAATTTCAGTTGTACTCGGTACATCATTTGCATTCATCATTGCTAGGTATGAATTCCCTGGCAAAGGCGTTCTCAGAACTCTCCTGCTATTCCCAATGCTTTCCACTCCGTTCATCGGAGCTATGGGAATCAAGTGGTTCTTGGGTGCAAATGGTTTCCTCAACAATCTGGCGACAGCTGCCTTTAGCATAATTGGGTTGGAATGGACCCGGATTGAATTTCACGGACTTGCAGCAATTATCATAGTGCAAGGATTTTCGCTATTTTCATTGGTGTACCTGAATGCATATTCCTCGTTCATGGGAATCGACCCGTCTCTGGAGGAACAGTCTGAAAATCTTGGGGCAACAGGCTTCAAGTTGTTCAGATCTGTTACACTACCTCTGGCAATGCCCGGTATCCAAGCAGGGGCTATTCTCACGTTCATTCTGAGCATAGAGGATTTGGGCACTCCGATTGTATATGCTGAGGATCTGCAAGCGCAGAAGACCTTGGCCTTTCAGGTGTTTGACAGTATTACTGCAGAGTCTGGGAGCATCAACCCGTTAGGCCCCGCCATCGGTATGATTCTGCTGGTGTTTGCATTATCCGGCTTTCTAGCAATTCGAAAGTATGCATCGCTTAGAAGCTATGCGTCTGCGAGTAAAGGTGGACAGTGGAATCCTCGAACAAGGCCTCTCACAACAAGGACATGGATATTGATGTATCTCATCGTTATCCCAGTTCTGTTCTTTGCACTCATACCACAGGTAAGTGTTATACTACTCTCATTCTCTCAGTATCGCTCTAGTGAGCTTCTCCCACCACTCACGTTGGATAACTATGCAATATTGGGCAATGGAGATATTCAAGGGGCGTTTACGCGGACAGTAGGATATGCAGCTGTGGCGACATTCGGTATAGTACTGCTTGGAGTATCTGCAGCATATATCATATCTCGGCGGAAGATACCAGGTCGTACTGCGTTGGATATGCTGGTGACATCTCCAATTGCTCTGCCGGGTATTGTCATTGCTACGGGATACTTCACATTGTTTTACAACACACCGTTCTTCCCAATAGATGGACCGATGTTTCTCATCATCATGTCGTTCTTGGTGAGGAAGTTTCCGTTCACGGTACGGGCGGCGTATGCAGGGATGCAACAAACGCCTGAGGTGCTTGAAGAAGCGGCGCAAAATGTGGGGGCCAGTAAAAACAAGACTTTCACGAGTATCGTTGTTCCGTTGATTGGAGTCAGCGTACTTGCGGGAGCACTTCTCTCATTCGTTTACTGTGTGAGTGAAGTCAGTACGAGTCTGTTACTCGGTGGCGCTAATTACTATCAAGCGCCGTTAACGTATTGGATTAACGAAACATACGCGGGATTACCGCCAACTTATGGTATAGGACCTGCGGCAGCTCTTGGTGTTCTCATGATGATCATGCAAATGCTCGTGATAGCAGTTACCAATGCCATCCTGAAGACCAGAGCATCTGCCATGACAGGAATCTGAGGTGAAGACAATGGTAGAAATCACAATCAAGAATTTACGAAAAACGTTTGGTGAAGTAGTAGCCACTGATGATGTTAACATGGTCTTGGAGGATGGAAAGCTTTCAACCCTCCTCGGTCCATCAGGTTGTGGAAAGACAACACTTCTGCGCCTGATTGCAGGGTTCTATGTTCCAGATAGAGGACAGATCTTCTTTGATGATAGAGAGATGACTGATGTCCCTCCCAACAAGAGGAACACTGGAATGTGTTTCCAAAACTATGCTCTCTGGCCACATATGACGGTGTTTGACAACATCGGCTATGGTCTCAAGCTGAAGCGTGTGGAAGGATTGAAGTTTACAAAGGCTGCAATAAAATCTCGAGTTGATACTGCTCTGGACCTTGTGCGGATGGGTGGTCTAGGTGATAGAACACCACACCAGCTTTCAGGCGGTCAACAACAACGAGTTGCTCTCGCAAGAGCCCTAGTGATTGAACCTGATGTTCTTCTTCTCGATGAACCACTCTCAAACCT
>JAEOST010000378.1 GCA_016840245.1 Candidatus Thorarchaeota archaeon | reverse complement strand
CACTTACTATGCGGATGATGAAACGGTGGACCAGAGAATGGTAGCTGCAGATGATATTGCGTCTGTACCCTTGAGTAAGGCCACTCTCGTTGCCTCCGATCCAACATCATACAAGGATGAATTTTCTTACTTTGCAGCAATACCTACCGCAGTCTTTGCACATGGTGGGACTCAGTATCTCTCGCCCTTGATATTCGCTTCTGGTTCGCAATCTGAAACTTGGTTAATTGAAGATTGGGTTGAATATTTATCTGAAGATGAGGGCGTTACCAATGCAGTCACTATTGGAGATATTCCCTACTCACTGGCTTCAGAACTACAGACCACTCTCCAATCCCGGCTCTGGCCGCAGATCAACGGGGATGACTCTGCTGAGATAGCAGCACTATTGGCTGCACAGGATTGGCAAACTTCAGACTTTGCTGTAATATCATTAGCGAAAGACAGCTTCTCCGAGTCCTCTATCATCACTGATTCTGAGGAACACACATTCAATGGTGTAAGTGTAACTACCGCTGAACCAACTGCTAGCATAAGCAATGATGACCCAATCCAAATCACATTTACTCCTCCAACAGGTGCTGGTTGGGTTGAGGGCTTCGTAAATTGGACCGGTACTGAACTTTTCACACACACCATGGGTACACCGACTGAGCCCGCTGTTGATTATACGGTTATTGACCAAGTCTACTACGAACGAAATCTTGGATACGTACTATCTCCAGTTCCACTTCACTTCTGGTATCCCAAGACATCTGATGGCACTTGGACTATTGAGGTTACACCTGAATCTTCTATAACCCGCACTATCCCGTTCGATTGCGAGATAAAGTATCATCCAGGTATTGAACAGTCAATTTCTGTCCCATCAGATGCCAAGTGGTTAAATGTAAGTATCACATGGGACAATGCTAACACTGACCTCAATCTTGCTCTCGTTGATCCAAACGGTGGACTTGTACAATGGGCTCCTGCAGGCAGCCTTCTGTCAGGACCTGGTGGTGACTCTGTTAATGTTCCTTATCCTCAAGCTGGAGAGTGGACGGTTGTAGTGGCCTGGATGGATGCTATAGCAGAGGTAAACAATATCGATATCAACTGGGAAATCGAACGCCTCCCTCAGGACCTAGCTGGATATCTTGAGTCTGCAGCAAATGGAGCCGTTCTAGCATCTTTACTCAACATTCCTCTTCTCTATGCTACTGACGCAGCTGTTCCAGCTATCACTGAATGGGCTCTAGATAGATTAGGTGTAACAAATGTGATTCTTGTTGACCCAGCTGATGTCCATCTTGGAACACTTGAGACTCAACTCGGTCTATCATGGACGCTAACAAATGTTGCAACCTATGGAATGATTACGAATCTCATATGGACAGCTCAGCAGGCGAACTTCGGACCAACTCAAAATGATATTGTTATTGCTACGCCAATGGGGTCTGGCTCTGAAGTCTTTGCATCTGCAGCATATACGGCAGCAAAACAGGGTGCCCCAGTCTTCTCTCTATGTGGTGATGGAAATCGGGTCACAACGAGAGCTGAAGAGACCTGGGCTCCTTATTTGATTGGACCAGAGATAGATGCCTACTATGTCACTAGTCGCTGGACAACCAGAACTGAGAATGGTTGGTATGATGAACGAATCCCAAACAGATACTCGATGCATGAATCTGCAACACAGTTCAAGAACTTTCTTGACCTGCGTGGAGCTTTTGATGCAAATGGTTCTCAGAGCGTGACAATCATCTCATCCCCAGACCTCATTAAGGTCAGTTTTGATCGTTCTTTGCAAGGTCATTTCCAAGTTGGGCGAATACCAACAAATGATCCTGCACTTGCATCAGTTTTCATAAATCGTGGTGCACTTCATCGATTTCTCTTCCTCTCTGCTGAATCAGCAGATACTGCACTCCTAAGCATGTATGCATATACAGATGACTATCCGTATCGTGATAATTCTGGTACTATTCATACCATCAGCCAATACGATGATTCGTACGATATACTACAAACTGGAGGATTCAATGTAGAGCCCCATGTAGGTCGAAATGAGGTGTTTGATAATATCGCATCACAACCTGCTTTCTGGTCATTTAGCACGCATGGTACCCTCACACTACTTCCATCTGATCCTCCTCAACGACCCGGTGGACAGGGCATGTTTTCAATGCGCGATTATGATGAACCTTATGGATTTGAGAGCAGCCTCACTACTCGAGATGTTGATGGTAATGGACTTGTGAATCCTGTATTGTATTCATCAGAAATCAGCCACCATGTTTTCACCACTACTGATGACCTTGAAGCACGAATCGACAATATTGGCTCGCCCATTGTTATTATCACCGCATGTCTTCTTGGCGGCTCTGGTCTACCAACTATGCTCATGGAGCATGGAGCTGTAGGAGTTGTTGCCGCCCCGCGTACTGTGTATTTCCAGCCCGGCGGATTCCTATGCACTTTG
>JAEOST010000377.1 GCA_016840245.1 Candidatus Thorarchaeota archaeon | reverse complement strand
TGCTCTTACCAGATCCATTTGGACCAATTAGACCGAATATACCAGGTTTGATATCAAGTGTCAGTCCATCTAAAGCAAGTACTCTCGGATAGTACTTGTGCATACTTGTTATTGAGATTATAGATTCTTCAGATGTCACTGTATCCCCTCTAGGATGGACCACATTCTTCCAATGTTACTTAGTCAGTAATCTCTCATTCGTTCTTAAGTGAGTTCAGGTGGTCGAATCATTGTACTAAATTAGTCGGTGTTTGGCTTGTAATTTTTCCAGAAGTTCCACTAAGACCTAGAACTGATAACAGCCTTTAATTCAGCAACCTCATCCTCAAGGTCCCTAACACATTCGGTCAAATCCATCACTGAATGAAGTAAGACTGAGATGATGTATCCATAATTGACTTGGTATCCCTCTGTACGTGCTATGATTCCAGCTTCTTCCAATCGTCTCGCAGCATTAGTAATCGATTGCTTAGACACATCTCGTTCTTTTAATCGAGCATCAACTATATCTCTCACTTTGCTTGGAGTGACTGAGGGGCCTTCAAGCGAATCGAGAAGTGCATACAATACCAATAGTCCTGCACTCATTCGGGGGTTCTTCAACTTAGCAAGTGTAGTTTCCAACTCCGACTTCATTATTGTTCCCATCCTTTAGTATAGTTGAATTGGTTGTGGTAAACGTTTACTCCGTGAAAAACCTTCGTATCGATTCTAGACTACATTCCATCTGCTTCTAAGAGAGTTTCCCTACAATAGCGTTTACTAACAGGTCCACAACAAAGAAATGTCCGTTTTGCTCACATCTAGTGGGTAGGTTTATTGACAAAAGGTATCGACAGAGTTGTCTTCGTCCCGGTAATCCATACTGACAAGGAGAGCGTTGAAAATGCGCGACGCGTTGTGAGTGAGGAGAAACCAGATGTGGTTGCTGTGGAGCTAGACCACCAGCGATACCAGGATCTACTTCAAAAGGATGAAACCGAGGACGTCTCAATTTCTACAGGAGATACCGTTCAAAACTTCATGCAACAACTAGCAATACTTGAGGAGAGTATTGGTGAACTGATGGGCTCTGCAGTAGGTTCTGAGATGCTGGCTGCAATAGAGGAGGGACGGAAGATTGGTGCGAAAATTGCTCTTGTAGACCGTCCAATCGCAGCAACTGCCCAGGCATTGAGTCAGGTTCCACTTGACGAGATGTATCGATTGACTAATTTGGCTGCAGGAGCAGGTGAAGAAATAGACGGCGAGGAAGCAGTGGATTTGATTGCACTCCTCAAGGAAGACGGAAGTGTTGAGAACATAATGGCGCAGTTCAAAGAGGAGTTTCCTGTACTCTTTAGAGTTCTAATCACAGATAGAGACCTATACCTTGCAAACGCACTGCACTACATCTTAGGTGATGTGAAGGGTAAGATTGTCGCAGTTTTCGGAGCTGGTCATATAGAAGGTGTGAAGACTGCGCTTACCAGCTTGTTGGAAACAAATCCTCGTGATTAGAGCTCCAAATACTCAATGAGAGAATCTAGACCTTGCCCAGTCATTGCACTCACTGTAAATACTGGTATCCGGGCGTCAACCTCTCTGACATCGTCTATCAAGGACTGAATATCAAAACCGATTGCTTCAGCCAAATCAGCTTTGTTAATGATGACCATGTCAGATCGCTTGATAGTCAAGGGATGCTTCTTCACCATGTAAGGGCCTTCAGTGACGCTTACAACCACTACCTTCTTACTTGCTCCAAGAGTATATCCTGCAGGGCAAATCAGATTGCCGACATTTTCTATGAAGACTACTTGGTATTTCGATAGGTCTGTATCTCTTAGTGCCACTCGAATCATTCTAGCATCGAGATGGCAAGCGGTGCCAGTGTTGATTTGTATTGTATCGACACCATGCGATGCAACCCTGTCAGCATCAATTGTTGTAGCGAGGTCTCCTGCTAACATCAGAATCTTGTACTTCTTTGTTAGTTTTTCACAGAGCGCCTCAATCAGTTGTGTCTTTCCAGTACCGACGGATCCCATGATATCAATCGCAGTAATCCCTAATCGTTGGAATGTTTCAGCATTGAGGGTAGCAACATCTTCGTTTGCACCAAACAGGTCCTTTCGGATATCGATGGAAACTGTTTTTCGACCTTCAGTCATAATCTCTTAGCCTTCCTGCGATTCATCTAGAGTGAGGTCTTCGTCACTCGGGTATAGATAATGCCCAATAATAGGTCTGATGATATAGGACTCGATGAAGAGTGCAACTACAGCAAATCCAATTGCCTGATACATGTCAAGAAATGCATAAGCAAACATGAGGAATACAGATTCAGTAACTGCAAAAATTGTTAGACTAGGAAGTAGACCACCTATGATTCCGCCTCCAAGTCTTACCATCAATGCATAGAGAAATCTGTCTCGGTCCTTGACTAGATGAATGGCATATCCAGTACCGATTCCAAGGCAGATGTTACCAATCATAGGGAGGAGTGCTGGCTCACCTCCAGCCATCGCACCACCGATTCCAACAATAGCTCCAACAAGTATTCCGCCTGGAATGCCGCCAATTATTCCGCCCAATTCTGAGAAAAGAAATCCCGGAGTGAGGGTGACTAGTCCAGGTATGAGAGGAATCGCAATGAACATTCGAACTACGATACCCATTCCAGCAAGCATTGCTAGGGTCGTTATGGCTACAGTGTTTCGTTGAATTGGTATTTGACTCATCAGAGTATCCTCAATTGTCGGGTTCAGTGGGTCTGAGCCGACCAACTCTCCAACAAGAAGCTTCTGGTTCGTGAATACCAATCCTCAAGCATATCCAACATCTTCTTACGTATTTCATCAGACGAAACGGCTTGGTAGGTATAGAAATAACCACCTCGTTCAAGGTACTGAGTCTCCCTGACAACCAAATTAGACAGAAGAAGTTTCTTCAATGCCTTTTGTACCTTGCTTCGCATTGTCTTGAAACAGTCCTCGTCCTCTTGCGATGTTTTAGACTCAGGCATCATGGCGCGAGTAATCATCTTGACCGTTTTTGGACCAGATAGGAGAGAGAAGTAGACATCTATCTCATCATTCTTGAGACCAAAGGCACAGCATAGTAGATCTGATGGACGGTCAAACTCCATGCTGAATAGATTCTCCATAGGTTTCCTAGCGGTCATACACAAGCGGAGGTTATTTCAACTAAAAAGGGTTGTGCAATAAACTTACACAATCGATAAGTGTGATAATACTCCCTTTCAAATGATTTACTCGGTTGAACAAGAGTGGTGTAGAAACAAGATGGACTTCAGTGCACTAAGGAGTGACTTTGAATCACAACCATGGGATGAAACTAAGTCAGTGAGTCAAAGTCTAAGCAGAGTAAACTTGGCTCCACTAAAAGGTGTACTAGATTCGGATCCCGTTCGCTCCAATGTTCTGAGATTGCTCATAGAGGATGGAGGATGGGTGACCACAGGGGATTTGCTTCGTGTAGCTAGGAAGGTCAGAAGAATTGTTGGTGCAGTTACCATCGGAACGATTCTAAATGGACTGAATGAGCTTGTATCATCTAGAATGATTCTCAGTAGAACCTCGCTAGCCTCAGGGTTAGACTGGGCTGAGTGGCGAATTAATCCAGATCTTATCGATCCAACTCGCAAATTATTACGTATGATAAGTAGACCTAGACTTGCATCGCAGGAACCAAAACCTGCTAGTACAGTACAAACAAGTTTGCTTGGAGAAGATATACTCAGTAACGAGTAGATAATTCCCCATGAGTAATACACTTAAGGGAGCACTTATCGAAAGAATATATGCCAGAACCTAAATCCGTAGGTGTACTTGAAATGACCTCTAGTACTGATGACATCGATTTAGAGTTGAGTGACTCCTCACCCGTCAGCGAGATAGTGAAAAGAGTAGCTATCGCAGGGGTCTTTGCCGCACTCTCTATAGCGATTTCACCTATTGCTGAGGTTATACCAAGATACGGCTGGGGGATTGCATTCATGGATCCTGTATCGTGGATCTGGATTATCGCATTCCTGATCGGGGGTATCGGTGTTGGATTGCTTACTATGACTGCAGGCACAGTGGCACTGTTTGCGTTTGATCCTACTGGAATAGGACCTATCTTCAAAATCCTTGCTACCGCACCAATGATAATCATTCCTTGGCTGGGAGTTTATCTACTTGGTCGAAAAGAAGGTGGTCAGTTCCTATCAGAGAGAAGCAAGTATGCTTTGCTAATGGCAATCGGATATATAGCAAGACTTGGACTAATGCTTCCGATGAACTTGTATCTTGTACCACTCTTTTTCCCAACAGCCAGTGTACTAGAAATTGTCACTATTACAATAGCACTGAATGGTGTACAGAGTGTCACAGATACGCTAGTTCCATATTTAGTTGTATTCAGAGCGAAGGTATTCGATTACTTTAGATTGTGGTAAGACAGGATTTCGCTGGTGGTTAGGGGGGAGACCCTTTCTTCAGAAATCAGAGATATTGCTATATGCTCCATATTTGTAATGAGGATAAGCAGTTTAGAGGATATGATGAAGCGTGCGTCGATGCGAATTCTGTGATTCACCGGTCCCAGCAGATGCAACAATCTGTCCCATCTGCAAAGAAGAGATTGCAGAGGAAACCCTAGAGCGAATCCTTCCTATGCTGAAGAGACCAGATGCTCCAGAGGTCCGACATATGGGGACCTTTGAGAGGTTATGGGGAGTCATCAGGAGACCAGGACCAACCTATCGAGATATTGCTCAGAGGCCGGACCAAGCGGGACCGTTTATGATTATTATTGCAAATGCATTGGTTATAGCTGGTTTATTCATCGCAATTTCATCGAACTTTATAGTGACTGTAGACATCAACGGTACAGATACAGACGTCAGTATACTAGCTTCTAGTGGAAGTGGATTGCTAGTCTTTGCCGCATTGATGAGTATACTACCGAACATTATGATTGGGATGTTCTATCTCATTGTTGGGAGTGCATTTGCGCACATCGCATTCAAAATCACTGGTGGTCTTGGAAGTAAGCTGCAAACAATGTCCATTGTAGGATACAGTATGCTGCCAGTGATATTATTCCGCTTAATCGCTTTACTAGTCGTGTTCTCATCAATAGGAACGTATTATCTAGAGGATCAGACAGACCTTGAAATAGTCACTCAAATTTATGAAAGTGAAGTTTGGCAAACCGTGGACCTAATCACAGTAGCCTCCTTCTTCTGGACGGGATTTCTATTGATATTTGGCATAAGAGAGGCACACGAAACGTCTACGGTGTGGGCGATTCTGGTGTCGATTGCAGTGATGATTGTACTAGTCTGGACGTTTTGGCAGGTGCATTAGGGTAGTATGAGAATCCCATAGATCGGAACTATCACGAAGGCAATTAGACCTACTAGAGCACCTATTTTGTCCAGAGTACTTCCAATTACTAACATCTTAGGATTATCTGGACCGAGAAGGGGAGCAACACCCGCACCTATCACAACCGCTGCACCTAGTAGGAGTAAGGGCCATAAGTTCCAGCTTGCATAGCCGAGTATCCATACTAGAATGTAACAAGTAATTCCAATGAAATTAAGCAGAGCTGCTACTCCAGCTGCAGCTCGGTACCCGTATACGCGAGCTATCGTTCGGACATCTCGAATCTCATCACCCTCAACATCTTCGGCTCCTTTGATGGTCTCTCTTGCCTGTAGAATCATGAACGCAGTGAAGAAGAAGAGCCACGCGGGGAGAGGTACAAAGTACTCTCCAAGTGCCATGCCAAAGACAGTTTCACTGTAGATGAGAGAACCAAATATCTCTCCGAAGGCAAATGAAAATGCAACCATGAGATTTCCAGCTATTCCAAGTGCTTTTCCTTTCGCAGCATAGGCATAACCGACTATTTCGAAGATTACTACAATGAGGCATGCCCAGACACCAATCATGAGAGCGAAAATAGCTGCTAGTACACTGAGAACAGCAGTGTATATCCATGCCTGACGAATTGTCATACGACCACTTGGTAGTGCCCGATGTGGACGATTGATCTTGTCAATCTCGATATCAAAGATATCATTGACAATGTTACCACATGCTGCCACTATAAAGTAGGCAAAGTAACCCAGTAGGAAAAGGGGAAGGTATTGTGAGAGAGCAAGGGGCTCTAGACCCAAGAGGGACCGAGCTTGATACGCAAGTGCAATACCGGAGAGTACAGTCAACCCCCCAATCACACAGTTCTGGAGTCGTAGAATTGAGATAAACGCCTTTGGATCAGTCTTGCGTTTAATCTCAGCGGTTGTGGAGTCATCTTCTCCCATTAGATGTCAATCCTTCGTAGCATCGTGGCATAGATACGTGTCAAAAACCTTCCGAAAACCCAATCACTCATATGATGCAGTATAACGCATCAAATAGGAGTGTGTTCGAGATGTCATTCTTTGAAGACTTACCAAAAGAGACCCTACTCAAGCTCATTGATACCTATGCTAAGGCGTGGCAAGCCATGGATGGAGCATATTTCCTAGCTCTTGAGAAGAAATACGGGATGGATGTTGCTATTGAGATGGATCAGGCAGCCTGGAGAATATTCTCTCCTATTGAAGCCAAACGAATCATGCGAGAGTTTGGGATTCCTCAAGATGGCGGCCTAGACTCTCTCGATGAGGCACTGAAGTATCGTGTCTATGCCAGATTGAATAAACAGGCAACAGAAAGACCAGATGAGAATACACTTGTGTTCACAATGCATGAGTGCCGTGTACAGGTAGCCAGAAACAGGAAGGGTCTCCCCGATTTCCCCTGTAAACCTGTAGGTGGTATTGAGTATGAGGAGTTTGCTAAAGCAATTGACCCACGAATAAAGACTCGCTGTCGCTTTTGTCCACCGGACGAACATCCTGATGATGCATATTGTTCATGGGAGTTTAAAATGGAGGAGTGACCCAACTGGCAACAACACGTTTTGGTCCAGCGGGATTTCCAGAACAGGCCAAGGGTAAGTTGGAACGTGTATTCGAGGTTCTCAAGGAGGCAAAGCTTAGTGCACTTGAGTATGCCGCTGTCTATGGGCTCAGAGTGAGTGAGGAAAAAGCAAAACGAATGGGGGATTTAGCAAGGTCAGCAAACATCAACATGAGTATGCATGCTGCATATTACATCAGTCTGATGTCTAAAGAACCAGCAACTAGAGAGAGATCAAAAGGGCGCCTCGTTAAAGCACTGAAGTTTGCACCGCTCATGGGAGTGAAGAGAATCGTCTTCCATGCAGGGGGTTATAGTGGAACATCAGGTGAAGAGGCCTATCAGATAGTTAGAGCTGCCTTAGCAGAGGTCTGGGAAACTGCGGGACATCTTGGAGGAGGAGCGCTTCTGGCAATAGAAACATCGGGTAAACATTCTGCATTTGGTTCAGTGGACGAAATTATCCGAGTCAGTGCTGAACTAGATGGGGTAATCCCAACAATTGACTGGGCTCATGAGTATGCTAAGAGTGGAGGTAGTATTGATACCAGAGAGGGATATCTCGAGATACTAGAGAAATTTGAAAAAGGACTTGGCTCGGAGTTCACGAAGAACATGCATTTCCATGCCTCCGGTATAACATTCACCGACAAGGGGGAGAAGTCGCATAAACCTCTGGGGATGGACTGGGGACCAAATCTCCATCCACTGATGGAACTAGTAAGCGAACTTGGTTACAAGCCTACATTCATATCCGAATCCACAAACCCAATTGAAGGCGCATTATATATGAAATTCCTACTTGAGGAAATTGAGAAGGCGAAAAAATGACAGATTATGTATTTGTCCTGGGAAAGAACTGGATTCTGAGCCTAGCTGAGCTCCTAGTGGTCCTAGACAATCTAGGGCTAAACTTCTCACTGAAGGACCATTCTCGGAACACAGCAATTGTATCAATTCAGGACAAAT
>JAEOST010000376.1 GCA_016840245.1 Candidatus Thorarchaeota archaeon | reverse complement strand
GCAAAACTAGATGAGAACAGGATTAGTACCTGTGTTGTGATAATAAGTATATTGATAGTAGGTGTAGTTGGTGTTGTAGTGGTTGATGTTGCTGTGGATGATATTGTAGAACTTGAGGAAGTAGTAACTGTAACTGAAGATGAGGTGGCAGTTGTTAATGAGGATGAGGTAGTAGTTGTTACTGACGATGAAGTACTGCCTGATGTTGTTGTAATTACTACAGAGGAACTTGAAGATGTAGTTGTCATTGTTGAGGATGAAATTGTTTCAACAAGACCATGAGCATAGTATATATCCAACTCATCATTTCGTCCATCCGTCCAGACTACATGTGGAACTGATTCATTGTCTACACGAACTGTGAAGTAGTCTCCCGGCCGCGAAAAGCTTGACGATGTGAGTTCACTAGCAATGGCTATCTGCTCACCAAAAATTGAGTTATTCTTCGTCACGCCTATAAACTTGAGATTTCTATAGAATGGCTGAATATACCCTCCATAGGATTGGTAGTACACAATGTGGAGGCGTCCCTGATCATCAATGTCCATGTCTGGTTGCCACTGGTCTCCAGCATAGTCTGGATTCACTCTATGCCGTTCACTCCATGTCACACCAAAGTCATCTGAATATCGAAGATAGACATCAAAAGTACTTCCAATCGGATCATACCTATCAGCCCATAACACATAGAGCCGATCATTCTGGTCGAACCTTATCACAGGTAGTGTACCTTTGGCTGCTTTCCCATCAACTGTTATCAATGCAGAGAAGTTACCATCACTATTGATGAACCGCTCAATACCGAAAGTATCTCCTCTGTTGGTACTATTGTCAAGATACAGATTTCCACCCACTCCCTCCAACCACGTCCAAGCAACATAGACATGTCCTAGTCTATTCAGGGTGACATAGGGTCCAACATGACCCTCAGAATAAGTGCCTACGATGGATCTCTCGGAGAATGAAGCACCTCCATCTGTAGAACGCGTCAACCTAACCAATACTCTGAGTACTTCGCCTGAGTTGTCTAGGTCAAGATACACCACATAGATTGTGCCATCTTCTGCAATAGTCATGGTTTCTTTATCCGCGAAATAGAGGCCATGAGATGCAGCTACAGAGGTCCATGATTCACTATTATCCTCACTTCTAGAAACCGTGATTTGTGAGAATGAATCCCCTGTTCCTCTGAACTCAAGATAGGCATAGTAGATTACGTCATTGAACCATACAAGCCAGGGATCAGATTGTCTTGATGCAACTCCGCCAAAGTATGGCATGTTCAATGGATTAGTCCAAGTGACACCACCATTGTCTGACCTTGAGAAGCTGACCCTATTCCCTCCTCCATTGTGGGTCTCCGAATTCTTGTATCCCACATAGAGCGTGCCATCTTCACCGATGGCCAGTGTCGGCTCAACATGGTGTACATAAGACAGACCATCATTGGTGGAGATTAGTACATTCTCTGAGAAAGATGTTACTCTAGTATTATCTGCTTGAACTATGGTCTCAACTAACACAGGCTGATTCAGGTATGTGTTGTTGTAACAGGACTGAAGTATAATTGTTGAGAAAAGAATGAGGATGACTCCGCAGAGGACCTTTGTATGCTTCATGAGATGTTCTCTCAGCTGTCTACTATGTGAAATGTTTAGTATTAACCTTCACATCAGAGTAATTTTTTTAGAACCTGATTCATAGTCGTCTTCGACGCACCCATATTGTCACCATAACAAGAGCTGCAATTCCTGCTGTACCTAGGACTATGAGCTGTGTATCGATGATAATTCCATCACTGGTGGGTGTAGTAGGAGTTTCAGTAGTTGGTGTGGTCAGTGTACTGGTACTTGTGCCTGTAGTTGTTATCACTGACGTAGTTGTTTCAACCAGTCCGTGAGCATAGTATATATCCAACTCATCATTTCGTCCATCAGTCCACACCACATGGGGAATTGACTCATTGTCTACACGAACTGTGAAATAATCTCCTGGTCTTGGAAAACTTGATGATGTGAGCTCACTAGCAATAACGACAGGATCACTGAATATTGGTGCGTTTCTAGTCACTCCTACAAATTCCAGACTTCTGTAATATGGTTGAATGTACCCCGCATAAGAGTGATAGTACACGATATGGAGCCGTCCCTGCTCATCAATGTCCATATCTGGTTGCCATTGATCTCCACTATAATCAGAATTTATTTTGAATCGTCGGCTCCATGTTTCACCAAAGTCATCGGAATAGCGGAGATAGATGTCGAAGGTTCCTCCAATGGGATCATACCTATCAGCCCAGAGCACATAGAGTCGGTCATTTTGGTCAAATCTTATCACCGGAAGTGTGAGCATTGCTGGTCGATTATCAACCTCTGTATATGCAGAGAAATTCCCATCATCATTGATGAATTGTTCAACACCAAATGTATCTCCCTTGTTTGTGCTATTATCGAGATACAGGTTTCCACCCTCTTCCTCTAGCCAGGTCCACGCAACATAGACATGTCCTAGGCTGTTCAGGGTGACATATGGTCCAGCATGTCCATCGGCAAATTGTCCTATGATAGACCTTTCAGAAAACGAGGCACCTCCATTTGTTGAACGAACCAATCTGACCATAACTCCACCCGGATCGCTTGTGTCTATATCATCATAGGCAACATAGATTGTACCATCATCAGCAATTGTCATGGTTTCCTTATCTGCGAAATACGCACCATGAGATGCAGCTGCAGAAGTCCATGTATTGCCATTGTCCTCACTCTTTGAAACCGTGATTTGTGAGAGGGATTCACCTGCAGCTGTAAACTCGAGATAGGCATAGTAGATTGTACCATTGAACCATACAAGCCAGGGGTCTGATTGTCTTGTATTTGCTTCTTGAAAGTGTGGCATATTATAGGGTCTGGTCCAAGTTGCGCCCCCGTCATCTGACCTGGAAAAGCTAACCCGATTTCCCCCTCCATTATGAGTCTCTGAATTCTTGTAACCTACAAAGATTCTTCCGTCATCACTGATGGCCAACGTTGGTTCAACATGATGCTCATAACTCGATCCATCATTGGTGGAGAGTAGTATATTCTCAGAAAATGCAAGAACCTCTGGATAATCAGCTCGAACTAGAGTTGTGTCTGATACGTCTACCACAGACTGTTTCATGTGCGCTTTGCTGTAAGAGGATTGAATCAAACTTGCTGAGAAAAGAATGAGGATAACACCACAGAGTATCTTTGTACGTGTCATAGATTGAACCTCTGGCCTTCGAAAGGATGCTAATGGAACAGTATTAACCTTCACTTCAAAGTAACCTAAGATCTCTGTACGATTGACCCGTTTCGCATTCTATACACTACATCAGCCCAATCCAATACACGCGAATCATGTGATGCTACCAGTACCGTGAGGCTCTCTTCATCCACCATTTGACGCAGTGTTGAAAGTAACTCAAGCGTGAGTTTCTCATCTATTGAACTACTGGGTTCATCCGCAATCAGTATGCTTGGTTTATTCATCAAAGACCGTGCAATACTAACCCTCTGCTGTTCTCCACCGCTCAACTCAGCTACGCGAAAATCGAGTCTATGCTCTAGACCAAGTGTTTCGAGTTGTCCTTTTGCGAGATTCTCCGCGTCTTTTCTCGAGATATCTGTACAGAGCATGGGAAGTGCTACATTTTCAACAGATGTCAGATGTGGGATTAGATACTGTGCTTGAAAAACAAATCCAATTTTATTGCGGCGCATCTTTGTACGATATATATCTGATACATCCGTGTACTCTTCTTTGTCCAGAAAGACTCTGCCGCTTGTAGGTTTTGTCAGAAGACCAAGAATACTGAGAAGCGTGGTCTTTCCTGATCCACTCGGTCCTCCGAATGCGGTCACACTGCCACGTGTAATCTCAACACTAACATCGCTCACTGCATCTACCTGTCTTGGAGTATCCTTGCCATATATCTTCCAAACCCTCTCTGTTTTCATCATGACTGTCACATTACACACCCCGCAAGACAACATCTGGTTCAGTTATTGCATTGCGCCATGATGGCACAACTGTGGCAATCAAAATGGGAATGACTGAAATCATGTACACAATAAAGACAGTCTGAAACGAGATTGCTAGTGGTATCCCCCAGTTTAGTAGGACTAAGTTCCATCCAAGAAGATAGCCAGCTATGCCTGGGGCCCCAAGGACATAGGTATAGATAATGGCTACAGAAAACCCGAAACTTGCACCAAGGAGACTCAAGGTCAAGCCTTCAAACATTCTAATCTCAAGGATGTCGACAGTGTCAAACCCAAGTGCCTTGAGGAGACCCACCTCTCTTCTTGCTTCTTCTGAACCTGCACTTGAAGCATTGAACGCTGCAAGTACTACACTCATCAACAAAATGGCCCACAGAAGTGCAATGATTCCTGCACGGTCTCCATAGGTCATCATCATTGTATCTCTGATTGCATCACGAGTAAGAACTCTTGATTGTGTTAGTCGTGTATCTATTCTAAATGCCACATCATTGAGATTGGTCCCCTGTACAGCCCATACTGCAAAATCTGTGGAGTGCGATGAGTTGTGGTGTCCGAAGAGTTCTCGAGCACTATCAATGTCTGTCAGTATCATATCATAGCTGAATATCTTTGCCTCACTGGAAAAGACTCCAACTACTTGGAAGTCTATTGTGGATCCATTTTGAGCTATAAGTCCAAGTGTGCTGTTCACACTTACATGAACTGGACTATATGCAGAATTCATCATATCCACAATTCCTTGACCCACAATCATCCTTCTCTGGTCTGATTCTTCAAGGAACCTGCCTTCTCCTACTATATCTGTACCAACAGGGCCAACAATGCTCCCATACTCTGTTATATTTATCCCCATGATGGTAATGAGCTTTCCACCACCAATATCCGAGTAGCCCCAAACTCTAGGGGTCGCAATCCTTACTCCAGTGGTTGCAGTCAGGTTTGACTTCCAGTCTAGGGGCACATCTACCTGTCGTCCTCCTATCAATTTCTGGACAACTATGTCAGGACCCTCTTCCACACTTGCTGAAAGATCCACTACAATCCCCTCTCTGATGAATTCAACCGAGCCCAGCAATCCCGTGGAAAAGACAAGAGCAATGATTATAGCTGCACTCTTTGTATGATACTTCAGAATGTTTCCTAGTGCATATCCTGCAAGATTAGTGTGTTTTTGAAGACCCATAACTCCGCCTCCCGACAACTATCAGTATCATTGATGGAATCACTAACAGGGATACTGCAAGCACAAAAGCTGTGATATCAATTGGTGGACTTACACGGATCGAGAATCCAGAACTCTCGAACCAGTCAGTCAAATCATCATAGATACCTCTCTGTAAAGGACTTCCTCTATACAATGAGTAACCCCCTGGGATGTCCCCTATCTGACCGAATGGGGACTCAAGTGCAGGCGCTCTGTTATGGTATGCGTCTTGTATCACAGCTGGTCCCAATTCTGGAAAAATCCACTGTGTTTGAGAACCCGTGGAATTGATATAGAATGCGAATCCGATGTTGAATACTATTGAAAGCAGCATGATAATTGGAATTAATTGACGCCTGCGCATGCTTGTCACCATCAATCTGGCCATTCGAAAGGATTAGGGATGATATCCCCTCCAAATCGATTCGAAAAGTGATCCTCGCAGAGCCCTTCACATACAACTACCATTGTTGGAGTTCCCGTAGTTGGACATAGATACTCTTGTTGATAAATCCAGACATTCATGGGGTCGTCCCAATCCATCAACATCCCACACTGAGCACAGCGTACGTGTATATTAGAAAGAGAAGGTATCTCTTCAGTTTCAATCAAGTGATCAAATGCCTGTAATGAGATATTGATACAAGCATAGTAGGTAATGGTTCCATTCGCAAATACAAATGACACCTCATGACCATACCGTTCCTCAATCCTGAGACCAGTCCAATCACAATAATGATAGACCGGAAGCGTCGCGGTATAGGTGTAGATACCAAGACATCCCATTATAACGAACACAATTTGGAGCATACGCTTCTGTTCGGCATTCATGAGAATCTCTCTCATACTTCTCTTATGCCATGCTACGATAGAGACCGACAAAGGATAAGATAGCAATGGCACTACCAAGGACGGTTTCAACAGTCCTAGTATTCCAACACATCATAGGATCTGTACATACAGGAGCAAATGTCCAAGGAGCAATGGCAACGACTGCTCCCAGAATCATTATTACAAGATAGAGCATACTTTCAATTTTCATTCAAATTCCTCATTATTATGCCGTGACTTGGAGTGTGAACAACTGCGTATCTACTGAATTCCTATTTGGGGAATTATCAAAGGCGGTCACATACAACTGAGTAGAGTCGCCTTCAATGATAGGGCCAAAATTAGCTACCCATCTTCCTCCTGCAATGCAAAGACATGCATAGAACCGCATTTCTTTAGTTTCCCAGTTCTCGCCATCAATCGTACTGTGTAACTCCGCACCTGATACACCAGAGGGATCAATACAATAGATAATGACGCTTACTTTGTCTCCATCTGCAGGTTGGATTGGTACAATGTCCAATTCATAGATTAGGGGGCCTTCTACATCCTCAAAGACCGCCATTACAATGATACTTGTCAGCAATATCATAAGTAGAGTACCTATGCAGATGAGTTTAGTCTGGGACCTCAGAGTTGTCACCTCTAGACCCGGCTAGCAAATCAATCCGAGTAATTAGTCTTGCTTGTGGTACTTTGAAAATGTAACCTTCCACTGATAGTATCCATCAATCAAAAGAGGCACTGTATCACATCTGGCCAATTTTCCTCAGCGGTTGCTCCAAACAGAACTCTCTATCTGTTTTCCAATCACTGAGAACTTTGTCAAAGGTCTCAGCCCAGAGGCCATACAATTCAGAATGTTTGTAGTCGATTATCAGTAGTTCATAACTTTGGGAGATCTTCCAGACAAGTGCGATTAGTTCAGAAAGGTGAGCAGAGGGAAGTCGTGCTGACCAAATGTAACCTTCCGATGTCTTCCGAATAGTTGAACCAAATGGAAAATCACTTGATTCAAGGTGCGAGACTAATCTATCAGTCACACCTTCCTCTGATTTGGCTATTATCAACGGTGTATTGTAGACATCAAAATGTGTCCAGTTGATGAAGACTCTATATGACCCTATTACGTCACTATCAAGTCGTTTGATTTTCTGCGATACCTTTTGCTGAACTCCCATCTTGT
>JAEOST010000375.1 GCA_016840245.1 Candidatus Thorarchaeota archaeon | reverse complement strand
GTGTTACATGTGCAACACTTAGACAGACAAAACTTGAACGAAGATATAACCGTAGATTACTGTAGCCATGAGTGCAACGAGAAGTATCAACCAGAGTCGTCTGCTCCACGCAAATATTGTACCACCATCAAAAGGCTGGAGGGGTATCATATTGAAGAGACCCAGCATAGCATTTAGAATAACACCGAAACGGAGCATATGCATTACTAACCATATAAGGACTCCATCTGCGGATGTGACAATGCCACCAATGCTTAGTGGAATAATGATGCTTATTGTTGCCAAGATAGAACCAAAGATCAGGTTGCTGAGTGGACCTGCCATGTTTACCTTCCCATTCTCTTCCATGCTCTTTGCTCCACTCGCATAGACAACACCAGTTCCAAATATAGGGACTGCGAAGATGATAGCAACTGCTGAGAGGTAGTATCCAGCTGTTGTCATTCTGAATTCACTCCACATTCCATATTGTTGAGCTGTGAATTTGTGTGCCATCTCATGTATCATGAATGATGTCAGAAATATTAGAATCAACGCAAAGATGTACCAAATCGATCCACTTAGAATGTAATTGGGTAGTGCCTCAATGGCTCCTATTATGCCAATATAATGCCTGGAAGTAGAACCTAGCATCGAGAATCCTACAAGACAAACCAGAACTGATGCAATTAATAGATCACGTCTTTCTGCAGTAGAGAATCGCTTACGTCTTCTACGTGTTCTAGGTGGACCTGAGGTTGTGACAAATTGTGGAACTTCCTCATCATCATCGTAATCATAGTATCCTGAAAATGAATCAGCAAGCTTTGTTCTAGCATCGTCTCTTGCTCGTAATATTCCAGGACATCCATGACTCTCTGGTAGTCTGTGTTCAGAACAGAAGCTTGAACCACAGTAGTGACAATTAAACAGGAGTTCTTCCTTTCCACATAGAGAACAACTTGCCATTTACTACCAGCTCTAGCAGTTGTGCTGATTGAAGCAATAAGAACGTATTCCTTTTGACCTTTCTAATCCAGAACACTCCTTGTTACTTCATAAAGCTTATATACAAAATGGTCCCTAGTATCTACGTCAATAAATGGTCCCTAGCCTCAGCTAGGACCTCAAACACACACATACAGAGAAGCCCCTCTGGTGACTCAGGGCAGTGAAAGCTGCCCGGGGCTTCCACATCAGGGAGTATAATTACATGATTGATGATGATTTTCAGAAGATATTCCGTAAGATGATGGAACAGTTCTTCGGCCAAGGTGGTATGCCTAACGGATTTGAGAGCTTTGGATTTGAGATGAGACCAGAGCAGAACCACCAGCAAATTGAGAAGAAACAATTAGCAGAAATCGAGAAGATAGAGTTCGAGGATAAGGTCATACTACTTCTGGACAATATCAATGACACAGAGGACCCCATTGTGAGAGTACAGGGTAAGAGAATTGTTATTGAAGCGTGGAGAGATGAATCCATAATCATGGAAGAGGTTGTTGATTTTTATGCAGATCCAGAGAAGTCATCAATATCCTTGACAAATGGAGTCTTAGAGGTAACACTCACCATAGGAGAAACCTCCAAGGAAGAAGAGTGGCAAGTATCACGTATCTAGAGAGGTGTTTGCAATGTCAGAAGAAGCAATTAAGTTGAAAGTAGCAGCAGCAATGCCAAAAGATCAGGGAAGAAGTATAATCAGACTGAATTCTGAGGTCAGGAATCAATTAGGCATCAGGTCAGGGGACCATGTACTTTTGAAGGGGACAAAAGAAACTGTTGCGATTTGTTGGCCAAGTCTCCAAGAAGATGAAATATTAGATATGGTTCGGATGGATGGGCTCATTCGCAATAATGCAGGAGTACGGCTTGGTGAACCTGTTGAGATCCAAACAATAACAGTATCTGAAGCAACGCGCATTGTAATAGCACCAAGTCAACCAGTCAGGTTTCAACCAGGATTTGAGAACTATCTCAAACAGCAGATAATGAACCGACCAGTGACTCGTGGAGACCTCATGATAATAGCCTCAATTGGACAAGGTCTTCAGTTTGTAGTGACACAGGTCAACCCCGGAAAGCATGTAAAGGTCGGACCTGGGACGACTCTTGAAGTACTAACACAACCTGCTAAAGTTGAAGAGCTCAGCAGACCACAAATTACCTATGAAGACATTGGAGGACTGAATAAGGAAATTCAGAAGATTCGTGAAATGATTGAGCTACCAATGAAGTCCCCAGAACTTTTCAAGAGATTGGGTATTTCTCCACCTAAGGGAGTTCTTCTTCATGGTCCACCTGGAACTGGTAAGACTCT
>JAEOST010000374.1 GCA_016840245.1 Candidatus Thorarchaeota archaeon | reverse complement strand
ATGTTGAATGTAGAAATATGATAGCTATCGGGATTGCAAAGAAAATCGTTGCGAGAAAACAACCAATAAATGAGTGTAGATATCCGCGGTGCTTCTCTCGATATGCGTCAGAACGAGTTCTCAAAATCCATGTCATTGGTTTATAGAATATGTATTTTCCAAAAAGACCGATTGGCTTCCAATATCCATGCATCACCTTGGCGTCCGAAGCATCTACATCGGGTAGTAAACAACCCAGTAATACGCCTCCGAGGACATAAGCCATCACTTCAGTCATTATATCTGGTGCTATAGAATACAGAGCCCAGAGAGTAGGCAGACTAATCATGAATGAAGCTATCAGATGTGATTCCCCTCTCATAATGGCTTCCGTGAATCAATCATTCAGATAAATCCACTGACTCACTCCACCACAGCAACGACATTCATTCAATGAATGGGTAGATAGCTATCTCTTCATCTAACAGCAGCCATTTCCACCACTCTGTCCTGCACCACGAAGGCCACATGACACCTCGGACAGACCACGACCATCTCACCTGCGGCAAGGTCCTGCGTGCCAGCCCTGCGGAGGGTCTTCCATCGGCTGCCGTTCTTGAACTCGATTGTCTTACACAACTTGTACACCGGGAGTATGTGAGGATGGGGGTTGAAAAGGACCTATTTCTTGAATCACATGTCAAGAATCTCAAGTTTTCCAGCAAGTCTGATGACTGGTAGATGTACAGTCATTGGTTCTGAACCTTCAAGATTGTCAACCCAGAACAGCTCCTCTTTTGGTCGAGCCTTGTAAGCTAGGAAACTACCCTCTGGCTCACCATCACCCTCTGCATGCACCCAGAGTGGCATCCCATAGTACTGGTAATAGCCATGATTGGAGATCAAGGTACCATAGATGTGCTTTCCATTGTGCTCGAAATACAACATGCTCGCGGGTCGGTCTCTCTGTGACCATGACACAAGCATCCGTGCTAGATCTGTCATTGTAGCGATTTTCAAGTTGACAGGAGGTTGAATATCGTCCCTAGTCATGTTCTTGCACCTTTGAGGCGACTTCGGTCACAGCCTTATAAGACCAAGCATTAGGTGCAAAATGGCTTCTAAGAGGGTAGAATGCTCTTGATGCTGCCAGTGAGTTTACCGATTGCGCTCCTACTCCCACCAATCACCACAATGGGGATGGACACCTGTTCTTCGCTGACACCCACTGTGAATGCAGCTCTCAGACCATCCTTTCTGAAACACACGAAGGTGAAGTCATGCTCATGGATCAGTTCATCCAGAGTCATACCCACGGAAATCAATCCAGCCGTAACATCCTCAATAACTATGAGCGGATCTACACCATCTCGTTCCACAAGAAGGGTTTCCCGCACATCCTTCTCTGAGTTGAAAAGGAACTCGTGTGAAGCACGACTATAGAGAACCTGCCTGGTCATGGCTTTCCCTAGGAGTAATGCTGACAATGGGCCAAACCGGCGTATTCGAATCTGGTCCACGTCAAGTTCAGTGATTGGGACTCGTTCGAGCTCCCACTCCATGGAGGTTGATTTAGGCTCTGGAGGGGGTTCCTCTACTCGAGGTGCAGGCTCATCTATGATATCATATTCCTGCTTCTCTTGGTCGAAGAGCGTCTTGATGTAGTCCTTCATCCAACCATCGAGAACCTTCCAGTCCTCCTTGCTGAGTTTGAGTGGAGGTCTCGGAACACCTGGGAGTTCCTCTGTTATTTCCTCCGCAGGTTCCTCTACAATAACCTCAACTTTGTCTTCCTCTACAACAACCTCTGGTTCGGATTCTTCTTCGACTTCCTCTGGAATCAGTAAACGAACAGCCTCAAAGAGTCCAGAGAGCCTGTCAGTACCTCCGTGCTGTGAGATTCTGGGTCGTACTTGCATGATGAATCCACGTTTGTTCTCGGTGCTCTGGTCGAAAACGATAGCCACACCTCGTGGTAGACTACTGATGAACACCTTGTCACGGAATTGATCAGGCATCACAGCAGGAGCTCTCTGCTGGAGAGCCCTGATGTCATTGTCATGTGATAGTGAGTGTGAAAGAATGATGTCAGCCTGAGATATTGCATCATCTGATACTGCGGATGGTTGTTGTGTGCAGAGAACCAGGCTACAACCAAACCTGCGACCCAATTTTGCATATCCTATGATAGCATCCTTCGCAGGTGTGTGTCCCGATCTTGGGACAAGAGTATGTGCTTCATCGATTATCAACCAAGTTGGGGGTAGTTCCTCACGAGCACTAGCACCCTCGTCAGTCCATGCCATCCTATATGTCAGCACTTGGCGACAGAGCATGTTTGTCAAAATAGCCAGTACTGATTCAGCATCTGAACCTAGAGGTGCAACATCAATAACCGTGATCTGTCCTGCAATTGCAAGGTCCTGAGCACTGGTTCCACCGGGATGAAAAACTCCAAGTCGATCGGCCCGTTTCAACCTCTGAATGAGTGCAGTTCTTGTAGATGCTTTGTAGAGCTCGTTAATTGATGGGTTGATCTCGATGCAT
>JAEOST010000373.1 GCA_016840245.1 Candidatus Thorarchaeota archaeon | reverse complement strand
TGAGTATACGGATGGACGCAGACAAACCATCCTATCAATTCTGGTACAGTAATGACGACAATGGTTCACTGGCTAAATTCAGTGTCAGCTACTTGTTGATCATCGAATTCGAGGACCTGAATGGTGATGGAGTCTTCCAAGTGAATGAAACAATTGCATTCGTACCTCTAGACGCATTCGATTGGGTATTGAAGACCGGTTCTGTGACCAATAGCCTAGGTCAGAATGAAGAGGTCTATGCAACTTATACCAAGGGTGGTCTTAGCTCAGAGGACTGGGACGACGATTACTTTGAAGACTGGATGCCAGAATACGAAGATGAGGAAGAAGAGGAGTTTTCACTAGCAGGTGGGGATGAGAATGAGACAGAACCAGCTTACGAGTTCATCGAGTACAAACACATGACCGTTCAATTCTATGGACATATCTACATGGACGACTACCAAGGTAGTGTTTCTGATGATGAAGGTGTGAAGGCCAACTACACCATCGACGGCGGTATTGAGTTTAAGATTGATGTTAAAATCGGGAACTTTCCATTCATATCAAACACTTCCAAAATAACTCTGCTCAACTACCTTGAGGAAGATCTAGGCACTGAAGATGAGTCAGACCACTACTTCAGAACACATGAGGACGATGGTGATGATGATCATGAATCTGAAGATGTGGATGATGACGTTGGAGAGAGATTTGAAGACCTAGATGAGGATAATGATGGTGAGGATGATGACATTCAGGAGATATCCCTCATCCAAGGAGATACTGATACCACACATGGTTTCTATCGTTGGCTTGACAAAGCCAAAATGATTCTGCCTAACAGTACTGCACAGGTTGTCGATGTTGGTGCATCATATTGGACTGATGGAGAAGCCATGCTGCTATTCTTGGCATATCCAAATTTTGATGGAGGCTTGTTGATACACGACCCATCAATGAAACTTGAAGAAACTGAGAACCCAATACCAACGACTACTCCGTATCAGGTTCTACCACCAGAGGTAACCATGGCAGCTGCTGTTATAGCCACAGTTGTAGTTGTAGCTGCTGTTGTTGCGGTCAAACGTCGTTAAAACAGTGTGGAGGGAATGTACCCTCCACCGAAACTTTGTAATGCCACCGTTCACAAGGTTAGTGTAGTTCATCATGATTCGCACGCTTAAGAAGAACACAAAATTCCAAGTTCTAGTGATAGGACTAATATTTGCCCTAAGCATATCTTCTAGTTTCAACTCCGCAGATGGTCAAGTTCTGCCCTCTGATATTATATTTGACAATACTCGTGTAAAGATACAACTGAAATCCAACGGTACAAGTGAGGTCGCTATCATATCCAATGTTACGAACAGAGGATCCTCCACTTTGAATCATATCGATTTTAGAGTTGATACGAGAAATTTGCACATTCTAGAGTGTGCAGTAAATCATGACCCATCAACTGCTGAAACGATATCAATATCAAATCACTTAGTGATTCGAGTTCCCTTGGCACTAGCATTAGGACCTCAAGAGTCAGTAGTGCTTAGTCTCACTATTCTAACTGAGGACCTTCAAGAGAATTTTGGAATATGTCCTGAATCAGACCTTTGTCTATACAATATGATCTATTACTTCAGACCGTTGAATGAGTTCAGGAATTTCACGTTCATAGTGAGTCTGCCTCCTCATGCGCTTCTACATAGCGATGCTTCAGATCCATTGTTTCCAAATCCTATCAGCAATTTCACTGATGGAACAAGTCTCATGTTTCAATGGCATGAAGACCAAATACTGACTGGACACGAACGTGTGTATATTGTGAAATATGGAATACCAAATCTCACTATTAGCCCGGTAAGTGACGTTTCTCCCAATATACCAATAATAGCGCTGCTGGCTCTAGTTAGTGGTATTGCTATTGCTATCATTGTTGAGAGAGTACCAACTGTTGTTAGAAAACTTAGGACTCCAACTGGTATCCAACCAGTGGGAGTGACCCAGCATGAACAAAAGGTGCTTCAGATACTTAGAGATAAAGGCGGATCCTGTTCACAAAGAGAAATCTATGAAGCGTTAGATATGTCTCAGTCTCTTGCGAGTATGTTATTGAGCGGCTTGGAGGAGAGAGGTCTCATTAAGAGATTTCGAGATGGAAGAGAGAATACTGTCCATCTGATTGAGAGTTAGGATTCGACTTTGATCCCTAACTTCTTCCAGTTGGGCTCATTCTTTCTCTGCATGTATTGTAGATGTGTCGTGAGACCAAACTCATCAGGTTCATGACCAAATGCAAGCGCAAGTAGTTCGGACACATGAAGGACATCAAAATGATACTCAGCCTCAAAATGTTTCTGAATCTCAACCTGTCCTAAATCTAGTTGTAGCTCACAGAAAGGACATGGGGTAACAATCATGTCAGCCCCACCAGCATCTAGAAGGCTATCGAATTTCTGCTTAGTAAAGTCGAGAGCCGTTTTGACATCAGCAGTTCTTACAGCACCGCCTGCACCACAGCAAATCAGCTCATCCTTGTAAGGTACATACTCAGCACCTGAAGTTTCACAGAGTTCTCTAAATATGTGTGGATGTTCAGAGTCATCCTTTTGTTTTACATTCTTAGGACGCATCCAATGGCAACCAGGGTGTAGTGCCATCCGAACTCCCTTGAAGGACTTGGTAACTCGTTCTCTAATTTTCTCAAGACCTGCGTTATTGTAGAGTGCATCGACATAATGGGTAACCTCAATGGTACCCTTAAACTCACGACCAACTTCTGCTAGAGCCTCGTTGACAGATTTTTTCAGTTCCTCATCATGTTTCAACTCATGATTACCATCCCACAGTGACGCGAAACAACCATTGCATCCTGTTGTAATTGGATGACCGCCCTGTTCGGCTATTGTGAGATTACGTGCAGAGATTGCAGCCCAAGTAACACGATCGAAGGAGCCAAACACACCAGGAGCAGGACAACATGTAGCGCCCTCCATATCCAGTAGCTCCATTCCGAGGTCCTCAAAGACGAGTTCTGTTGCCTTTTGTATACTTGGATATCGATGGGGGATAATACAACCTAGGAAGTGATAGAATTTTGGTTTCTTGGTCATGTTGCTTCCTCCTTTTCTTCAACAAGCTTGTCAAAGCCAGTCTTTTTGGCAATCTTTAGCACCTCTTCGATGGCTTCAGGGTAGCTACTGGCATTGGGCGGCTTGGGGGGGAGATGAACTTTCTCTCTGAGTTTTTCCAATGACTCATTTTCCAGTGGAACAGCATGTCCAGTCTCAAGCACCTTTTGTGCTACTTTTTGATGAGGTGCAAGCATATAGCCTTCAGCAACGGCTACATTCCGTATTGCCTTGATTACATCTGTTGGAGCTACATCTTGCGGACATCGATCGGTGCATGTGTAGCATGTAGTACAGAACCATAGCTCAGGGGATGAGATGCACTCTTGTTTGAGCCCTAAGAGTGCTTTCCTGATGATTCCACGAACCAAGTAGTTCGTTCTCGCTCCAGCAGGGCAACTCCCACTGCAAGTGCCACACTGATAGCAACTGCGTATATTGGGACCGCCAGTTTTTATTATCATCTCAACGAAGTCTGTATCAACTTCATCGATATCGATGACGGGTTTCTCTTCTGCACTAGTCAAGATGATGCACCGACTACTT
>JAEOST010000372.1 GCA_016840245.1 Candidatus Thorarchaeota archaeon | reverse complement strand
GTCAGAAACATCAAAGGTTGCAGTCCTGAACTATCTACGTGAGGATGCTGCATCAAGTGACGAGTATGATCATAGTTTCGAGCTTCACGAAGATGATGGAGATAACGAAATTGACTCTGATGATGTGTCAGATGTTTATGGAGTAGAGTTTGAAGACCTTGATGAAGACAATGATGGCGAAGACGATGATATTCAGCAAATCTCAGTCGTTGATGGAGCTAGTAACATGACCAGAGGTCTATATTCATGGCTCGATAAAGCTGTAATCACAGACCTAAATGGAACTGAAACAGCAGTCGACGTAGACACATCATATTGGACCGATGGTGAAGGACTCTTGCTATTCTTTGCCTATCCGAATTTCGATGGTGGATCTATACTACATGACCCTTCATTGAGATTGCTTGCTTCTGGAACCCCAATAGATCAGTCCTCGGGAATCTTGAATCTGCCCATGGAAACTATCACACTGATTGGAGTTGCATCTGCAGTAGTTATAGTTGGAATCGCAGGATTTGCAATGAAGCGCCGCTAGAAGAGGAAGTGAACTTCCTCTTCTTTTTTATTCCAAAACAGATGAATTATTAGTCATAGAACTATACAACGAGTTGGTGTACATGTCTGCAAAAAAGAGCACACTATTCGCTGCAGCACTCCTAATTGTTGGTCTGTTAGCTTCAAGCACTCCTATAGATGCACAAACTGATTCCCAAAATCTGTTGATGACAAACATGAATATTCATGCAGACCTAATACCAGATTGTAACACCACTATTCTGCTAGAAACTGAATTCACCAACTTGGATAGTACTGCTATTAGCTCTTTCGGCATACGTGTAGATGTGAGATGGTTGTATGTAAACGAAGCAACCATTAACGGGTCGACTGTTGAAACCATAACTCGGTCGATAGATAACTACGTGATTGTTTCATTCTTACCAGATACTGCAATTCCAGTTGATGGTAGAGGAAATCTCTTTCTGAACTTCACAACCAGATGTCTTCAAGAGAGAATTGGTCTGAATAGTGACAATACAATGTATGATAGCCATCTGATATACTACATCAGATCATTGAATGAGATTCAGAATCTGACATTCTCTGCAGCACTTCCACAGCATGCAGTAATGGACTTAGACTCGGCAGCTCCACTCTTTCCAAGTCCGACAGGAAACTATACTGATGGTAGTAAATCAGTCTTTATCTGGAATGTCGATGTTCTTCATCCTGGGCAAGAAATTGTATACATCATAAAATATCAGATACCTGCTCCTCTTATCGACATACCTTCCACAACAACATCAAACCCCATTTTTCTTGTGATACTTTCAGCAGTGCTAGCTGGTCTTGCTGTTCTTGTGATTGAGAGAATACCGGGTTGGATTAAAAGACTGAATTCACGAGAGCTAATTGTTAGCGGTAAGATTTCAAGTCAAGAACAAGAGATTCTGGACCTCCTCAATGTTCGTGGTGGTTCATGCCCTCAGAGAGAAATCTATGAGGAACTGGATATGTCTCAATCTATGACAAGTATGATGCTTACATCCTTGGAAGGACGAGGTCTCATTAGAAGACTACGTAGTGGTAGAGAGAATATTGTTCACATAATGGAAGATTAAGATTCTTCCACTTTGATTCCTAGTTTCTCCCAAGCAGGTGTATTCTTTCGCTGCATATATTGCAAATGGGTAGCCAGACCAAATTCATCAGGTTCATGACCAAAAGCCAGAGCGAGTAGTTCTACTACATGCATTACATCGAATGAATAATCAGCCTCAAAGTGTTTTTTGATCTCAACCTGACCCATGTCTAATTGTAATTCACAGAAAGGACAGGGGGTAACAATAACATCTGCACCACCTGCTTCAAGGAGACTGTCAAATTTCTGCATGGTAAATTCAAGTGCTATCTTTACGTCTGCAGTTCGTACAGCACCACCGGCACCACAGCAAATTAGCTCATCCTTGTAAGGTACATATTCAGCACCTGATGGTTCACAAAGCACACGAAATATATGAGGTCGCTCTGAATCATCCTGCTGTTTGACATTCTTAGGACGCATCC
>JAEOST010000371.1 GCA_016840245.1 Candidatus Thorarchaeota archaeon | reverse complement strand
TCTGTCTTGATGATCTTCAATTTGGGAGATATGATGAGTCAATTCTATTCTTATCTAACCAACCCAACACAAACGTGAAAGCCAAGAAGAAGAACAAAACACTTGCACCTACAATGACAGACATTATTGTAAGCGGATCTGTACAGAATGCATTCAGTGCTCGATTCTTTGTTTCTCCACCAGCTAAGACTCCCTGCCATAATAATACGGTTTTGTGAGTTAGGATTGGTACTACTACCATAGTTATCCCTTGCATGATTGCAATCGTGTCTTCTTCAACCGTCATCTTTCATCATGTACGATGATACACGTATGGATATGTATCCGCGTTCAATCTTGTCAGTTCGAATGGGGCTTTAATGATTCAAACAGTATCAGAAAACGCAATTAGTACTTCACAAACAGGTTCCATCTTGGTTTCATCATATTTAGAGACTCACAGATCTACTTTCTCCAGCATTTTTTGGGTTTTAATCTCTGATAGCCTCACAAAGGGATAGCCTGTCGAAGCTGCTAATGCTGAAGTCGATTTTACAAAGGGGGCTTTTCGGATGTGTCTAGAAATCTGCTCAATCTCTTCCACATTGTCCACAATGAAATCTGAGAACATAACTGAATCAGTGGTCGATACCCAAAACCACCACAACTCATCAGGGAATTCATCTCTGAGCCAGTGAACAAGCTCATCAACAGAAATCATCTTGACATCCCAAGAGATACGTATCCAAGCATCCACTAGGCCTCCGGCACTAAGATTCAATCTAACACCAAAGAAGACCGCATTCCGAGGTCCAAATTCTCTAAGAATTCTCCGGATGGTCTTTGATCCTATGCCAGTTTTCTTCGCAATCTCGCTTATCTTCATGCGGGCGTCCTCATTTAGACATCGCAGAACCCTAAGTTGTAGCTTAGAGAACTCTGTTTTTGATCCTCCAGCCAAATTAAGTGCCGTATGCAGCTCAACCTTCTGAACCGAATCCATGCTTCTAAGTAGGGCTCCCAGATCAACTTGCATGACATTACCGAAACATTCAGCATAGCATAAATACGCCCCGCCCTCTGTGCAGATCAAAGGACTCACATAGTAGATCATCGGAATATCTCCAACATGTGAAATGAATTCGCTTGTGTCCTCAGTTCCATCAGTAATCACAAACGCAAGCACATTATTCATTCCCATGATTTCGTTAGTAAGAGGCCTAACATAGAACCTGATTATGACTCCCGTTTCGATTAGCTTCTCAATTCGATATTTGACACTATTTGGGCTAAGACCAACCTTCTTAGAAATAGAACGATAACTAGATCTACAACTCACATACTGTAGCTCACGAAGAATAGCTTTGTCTATTTTATCCAGTATGTCTCCCTTCCTTTTCGATTCGCATACTGATCTTGATTGCTGTAAATTATAGATGCTGCTTTGATTTATTCGTTGCCATTGTTTTCCTCAAGATGCAAGACCGACATGTACACCATTGGAATTGTATGTTGTAGTCACCCAGAGGATAGAGATGTACTAAACGTACAGTAGGACGACTACAACATAATGATTCTACTGAGTACAATCCAATAAGAATCGTCGTTAGATTTCAGCTGCACTTTCTTGACATTAGAGGATCATCAAGTATCTGAAACTGCAATAGAAATTGCGGTAATTGGATACTAAAAAGTAGAGGCGAGAGAGGAAGACCCTCTCTCTTCATGATAAACGAAACTACATCTGTTTCTCTTGCCTGTACGGCAGATACTCTGGTCCGAATATCTCACGTGCCATGACGATCTTCACTATTAATCATCCACGCTTTCTATACTGGAGTACGATGACGAGAACAATAACGATTCCTATCCCTGCGACCAAAATCACGAATGGGTCAAAGGGTCCTCCACCATTCGCAGTTGGTATGGTTGGTGATGCATCTGTTGTTGGTGTGACTGATTCGTTGTACCCGCTTGGGTGATAGTCTATTGAACCTGCAGTTCCCGGGATGTAATACGCACCTGTACCATTGTAGTCCGACCAGTAGTTACCCACTCCAGTGGTGTTCCAGTAGTTTCCACTCCCATCATCATGTGCGTTTGGACCATCATTGTTGGCAAAAACATTGAGATATAGTTGATTTTCGTAGGTTTCATCGCCACAATAAACGCCGTACAATTCACTCCAAGTTATTGTATTGTTTACCATTCTGTTGTTGTTGCAATCATAATCAAAGTAGACGCCATATCTATTCTCTGAGATAATGTTGTCCCCCAAAGTATTGAAGAAAGCCCCCCACGCAAAGTACACTCCATATCCATTCTCTGTGATTATGTTCTTCTTCATTGTGTTGTTATAACAGTCATCGGCTAGCGTGATTCCTCTATAGTGTCCAACAATTACATTGTTCGTGATTTCACAGTATGCTGCCTCCCGCATGTTTATACCAATATTGAGTGAATTTCCTGAGATAGTATTGTTCATCACTGTTGTGTGTTTACCACGTATCGACACAGCTTCTGCCCATCCCATCATAGTATTGTTCACTAATTTGTTGTACAAGCCGTATTCCCTAACATGCTGTTCTATATTGTTTGAGAAAGTGTTGTTAATGAGGCTGTTGTTATTTGACAAATCATGAAAATATATGCCATACCCATTTTGCGAAATTCTGTTATTCCCTATCACATTGCCATCAGAGTGGTAAAGAAACACTCCGTTATCGTTGGTTTCTGAGACCGTGTTATCCACTACGATATTATCTGAGGAGTACGCGAGAGCTATTCCGTACAGAAAGCTCGCTGATATTGTATTCTCTCTCAAAGTACAGTTTGAAGAAAATCCCATAACAATTCCTGAAACTTTGTCAGTGATTACACAATTCTCCAAAATCAATTCTACACAATTGGCAAGAATCACATGTCCATACTGACTCCCATCAATAATCTCCCCTGTTCTATTCCAGAGATACAGTATAGGTTTTCCATTGACTATGTTGTCAGTGGTGATGTTCTGTTTCCAGTCCTCCACCGAGGAGCTCCAAACTCTTATTCCATCTTCGAGAATGTTGTTTGACAACAATGTATTGCCTGGAGATTCCCAGAGAGTTATCCCACCTAAGGGTGACCCTAAAACTGTATTGTTCACTAAAGTGTTATTGGAGGACAAATCGAAGAGTGCTTGATAGATGGTGTTATTCACAATCTTGTTGCTTGATGAAGAAACGACGTATAACGCCCCATAATTCTCTGACATGCTGTTATTCACAATCTCAATACCTGATGAGTAAAGAAGGTGAATAGCATTGCCCCCTCTGTCGATGCTATTATTCCTCACGATGCCGTTAATCACATTTTCGAAGTAGATGCCTGTATAGGCTGAGTCTCCCACAAGTAGGCAATCTTGGATGACAAAATGAGCATCTGTGTTAGAGATAGAAATGCACTCGCCTGTTACATTGAAGAGGTGGTTGTTGATCACGTATGGATTCAGAGGGCTCCCGTTTCCTGAGAACCCATATCCTGAGAAGCCCGCATTTGAAGTGATGCTGATTGGATCATGCGGAGTATATGCGAGTTGGTTGTTGTAACTCTGTCTAGGTGAATCACTTTGGTCGTTATCAACAATCGGAAC
>JAEOST010000370.1 GCA_016840245.1 Candidatus Thorarchaeota archaeon | reverse complement strand
GAGGAGTTCTTCTCCCCAGGTTTCCGACCACGTTCAAAAAAGATGGTCTTGAAACCTCGCTCTGCAGCTTCCTTCGCGGCTGTTGAGCCACCAGGACCAGCTCCTACAATTACAACATCATACTCTTTCATTTCCTAACCTCAATTCTCTAATCCCTTCAGTTGTTTCTTGACTAGCTTCAGTTTTCGCTGAAGAATCTCTTTTCGTAGTTCTAAGAAAGCTCTCTTTAGATCAGTGTCTTGAAGGCCTTTGATAGCCTCCAGAACCGCGGCTTCTGGAACTATCTCATCAAGGCCAGCTATGTGTATCTTAGTAAAAACTTCCTGAGTGAAAGATGGTGGCATGTTAGTTACAGATGATTCAATAAAACGTGAGTTGAACAAGAGATAGTCTGCAACATAATCACTCATCTCTCTCAGCTTTATCTTCCCTTCCTTTGTCAGTTTATAGTGAGTCTTTTCGCTCTTAACACTCTTCGAAACATACCCCTTTTTCTCCAATGCTTGAAGTGTGGGATAAACAGTACCAGTCTTTGGTTCCCATGCTCCACGAAAGTCATCACGAAGACCACGTAAGATTTCGTAGCCATACTTTGAGGAGTCGAGAAGCTGAATCAAAATTAGTGCTTGAATTGGAGTGAGCTTCTCCGGGGTTGGTAGGAATAGCTTGACCTGTTTACTCATGTTTATCCACTACGTAGATTCCTACGCAGTTGAATTCTACCTAATTATAAGTGTTGACTCTCATCGAATTAGTTTCAACAACGTAAGTTCTCTGTTCTGGACATCAAAGGCAAGAATGATAAACCACGGTTCCCAGCCAACCGATAGGTGTGTGTGTGTAGTTATGCGAATCGAGGTCGACCTTATCCTCTACAACGGGAACATATACACGATGAACCCACAGAATCCTAAAGCCACTGCATTGGCTGTGAAGAGTTACAAGATACTTGCTGTTGGTGAGGAATCTGAAGTTGCTGATCTAGTCTCATCTGCCAAGCGAGTTGTTGATTTAGGAGGTCAGACAGTCCTACCTGGTTTCATTGATGCTCATACACATTTGACATCATCAGGAGTGAAGTCCGGATATATACCTCTACACACAGTGAGGTCAGTAGAGGGCGCAAAGCAGGTCTTGAAGACAGAACTTCCTCGGTTTGAGGAAGGGCAGTGGATAATGGGATATGGGTATGATGAGAGCGATTGGAGTGAGAGAAGATACCTGACAGCCAAGGACTTGGATGAGGTCAGCAAGGTACACCCTATAATGATGACAAGAATTGATGGTCATCTAGTGTCAGTTAACTCTGTGGGACTTGAGAAGCTGGGAATAAAACTCGATCAAGAAGGTGTTGAGAAGGATAAGAAGGGTCGTCCTACAGGAGTTCTCAAGGACATTGAAGGTATCTTCGAACTAGTGAAACCCAGTGCTGAAGAGATTCTAGAGGGAGTTGTTGCAGGGAACAAGATAGCCAATGAACATGGCATAACAACAGCAGTTGACAATGCCCCATCAGGTTATCTCAGATATGTCCGAGATATTGAAGCAAAGCATGAACTCACCACCAGAATGGTCATGAACGTTCCAGTAGAACAGATGAATCATATGATAAAACTTGGAATTACCTCTGGTATGGGTAGTCCAATGGTCAAGATTGGTGGAGTGAAGATATTCACAGATGGTTCAATAGGAGCTGCAACCGCAGCACTGTCAAAGGATTATCTGGGACAGAAAGGAAACAAAGGCATGCTTCTATTCAACGAGAAGGAATATGCCCGGACAGTTCGAAAGGCTGTCGAGAATAATATCCAGACAGTGACACATGCTATTGGTGATGCTGCAATCGAGATGGTCATTGCCACTTTTGAAGATCTCAAAGATAAGAGTAGAGTTCGAGAACAACGTCACCGTATTGAACATGCAGAAATAATCAGCGAATGGCAGATTAGACGAGCAGCAGGTCTTGGTCTGATACTCTCCATGCAACCTAATTTTGTTGGCAGATGGCAATTGAGTGGTGGCCTCTATGAAGATAGACTCGATGAAGAGATTGTTCGTGGAATGAACATGTTCAGAGTCGCTCTTGACAATGGAGCGAGAGTTTGTTTCGGATCAGATGGTATGCCTTATGGACCGCTCTATGGACTCTGGTCTGCTACAACACATCCAAATGAAAGAGTCCGAGTCACAATCGAGGAAGCAATCAGATGCTATACCATGGAGGGTGCTTATGCATCGTTCCTAGAAAGAACTGTTGGCAGTATCTCTGTTGGAAAGAGAGCAGACTTAGTTGTCCTATCAAAGGACATTATGACTATACCTCCAGAACAGATTCAAGACATCAATGTCGAGATGACATTTGTTGGTGGAATTATGGAGTACTCCTCAGCAAAGGCATGAGGTGTTATCGTGGGGAAGGTCAGGGTTCTTGAGGAGGAACTTGTATCTCTAATTTCTGCTGGCGAGGTTATAGAGAATCCAGCATCAATTGTCAAAGAGTTGATAGAGAACTCTCTAGATGCTGGTTCCTCACAAATTGAGGTTGAGATAAAGGAAGGTGGAAAAGATACCATCACAGTAATTGACAATGGTTCAGGGATCTTAAAGGAAGACTGTCCTATCTGTATTCTACGATATTCAACAAGCAAGGTAAGTACAAGGGAAGACATCGAAGCGATATCCACCTATGGGTTTAGAGGAGAAGCCCTCGCTAGTATAGCAGCAGTTGCCAATTTATTGATAAATACCAAACACAGAGAGGATGAATTGGGAACTCAACTTGTTTCACGAATTGGAGAGAAGCCAGTCATCTCTGACACAGCACGTCCTCATGGTACTAGAATTGAGGTCACTGACCTCTTCAAACGTATGCCTGCTCGATTGAAACATCTTGATAGCCCAACTAGGGAGGGCCAACTTGTTCATGAGATAGTAATGAAACATGCTGCAATTAGGAGGGATGTGGGCTTCAGGTTAATACGAGATGGCTCAGTCATACTGGATTGCCCTCGAATGCAATCTTCAAAAGAGAGAGTACGCTCACTCTGGGGTCCAGAGATAGCAAAGGCGCTTGTTGAAGTCCAGTATACAAAAGCAGGTGTCATCATTCATGGCTTCATTGTGAGACCCCCAGCTTCAAGGGGCAATCGGGGGCGTGAGTACTTCTCAATATGTAGCAGACCAATCGAGGATAGAAGATTGAGTCGAGCGGTTGAGGAAGCTTACTCTACCTTGTTGATGAAAGGACGATTCCCCATCTGCGCGATTGACATTGAAGTTGACCTAACTCATGTTGATGCAAATGTCCATCCAACAAAGAGAGAGGTCAGAGTTCAAGAGATTGATTCTATTGTTGCACTCGTGAAACAGGTTGTCAGAGATGCGTTAACTGGTCAGCAGGACACCACAGAAACAGGTATGCTTGTTGACTATGTCGAGGGAGATATAACTACTCCAACTCATCGTGAAGAAACAGATACCTCACATGCTTCACAAACCCGCCTCGATCTTGTTGAGGATTCCTCGCTCTTGGATATCTTTCCGGGTTCAGTTGCTGTTGATACTGATACTCTGAGAGGTGTATTCAGAGTTATTGGTCAAACTCAGAAGCTATACCTGCTTCTTGATGTTGAGGATGGTCTAGTCATCGTAGATCAACATGCAGCACATGAAAGAATCATCTATGAGAAACTGCGAAAAGAAGTTAATGAAGGAAAACTAATTGTCCAAGAATTGTTAGAGCCTATTGTACTGAAACTTGATTCCACAAGTCGTGAGAAGATTCTAGAAATAAAGGACATTCTAGAGACCCTAGGATACTCAATCAGTGAGTTCGGTGGCAATGAGATACTGATATCTACAACACCAGACATTCTAGGCCAACGTGCGAATGAAGATGAACTCATAGCTTTGGTGGATCGAGTTCTAGACATAGGTGATACAGCTAAAGAACAGTTCATGGATGATATAGTGCGACTCACAGCGTGTCACTCGTCTATTCGAGCTGGACAAACTTTGAGTAACAGAGAGATACGAGATTTAATTGTTGAACTCGTTAAGACACCTAACATGTACAACTGTTGTCATGGAAGACCATCCATAGTAAAGTTGACAAGAAAAGAATTAGACAAGCGGTTTGGTAGAGACGGTCCTGAGGCAATTGCGAGGTTTAAAGCAAGACACAGAATGTATTGAGTGGAAAGACCTCATTGAACGAGGCCTTTCTAGTAAGCATCAACTTTCAGTTCTTGTCGCCACTACGTTTGTCACGAACCTTATCCATAAATTCTGGAGTAATAACAGTCAGACCCTCTTCTCTGGCTGCTTCATTCGTTCCTGTAATCACTCGCTTTAAGAAGACACGCGGTACAGCAGTTATCTTTGCAGCAGCTTCTTCAGTCCATTCGATTGTTGGATCAGTACGCTTTGCTGCAAACAGAACAGCCTGAACATCCATACCTTTACCAGATGGAATTGGAACTGAGTAGGGCTTTGATGATTTAACGAACCAGAACTGGAAGTTGTCACGGAATCCAAAATCAACTGGCACTGGTGGGAATGACTTTGCATCCATTCCTCTTAGAATTGCGTCCTTGTATTTTGATTTCAGAAGAATCTTCTTGACTCTCAGAAGGAAGTTGTTGCATCCGGGAACCATATTGCATTCGAAACTTTCATCCCAAGTGCATTCAAAGACTTGGAATGCTTCCTTCACCATCTCCGGATAAGGTTCACTTGATCCATTGTCACGAGTGGAGGGTAATAGAGTGAAGATACTATTCTCCATCTTTTCCTCCGTGGTTTCACCAGGATAACCAAGCATGACACAGTTCTCCATGAACTTCTTGTCATCAG
>JAEOST010000369.1 GCA_016840245.1 Candidatus Thorarchaeota archaeon | reverse complement strand
GTTTCCTAAATTCCGACGTGAGGGTGCTGCTCATTCATCCACCTCCAACTGGAGGAAATAGAGCTACAGCATCATTATCTTTCAGTACGGTGTCATATCCCTCAAGCAGTTCGATACGTCTGCCATTAACCATACATGAAAAGAACTGTTTTAGTTCTCCAGTATCTCCGTTCAGCACTGTTTCCTTGAACAGGTTTCCATACGTCTGAACCAGCAACTGAAGCAGCTCTCTGATGGTCTCCGCCTCAAGTTCTATACTTTTGACACCTGTAATCTCTCTGACAGTGGCAAAGAACTTCACCAAGACTTGAGCCAAGATATCACATCCAATATACCGGGATAGAGTGTGAGATTAAAACCGTTGCCTTCTGCTGTCCCAGGAGCATAGGAGTTATAGGAACGGTTCGTAGACTGTGCCTGTTGTATCAAAATGGAAATTGTCGTAGTTGGACACCTGAGCAGGGATCTAATAATCACGCCTGAGACAAGAAGAGAACTGCTTGGTGGTGGAACCGCATATGCAATGTTAGCACCCGCTATCGGGGCGTTTGGTGCTGGCATCATATCCAAAGTTGGTTCTGATTTTAACGAGTCCTATAAGATTCAACTGATAACATCTGGTCTTAACCTGACAGGGCTTCACTACGAAGGTGACCATTCAACTCGTTTTGTCAATGTATATGATACAGATGGAGAACGTACTCAAAGGGTTGAAATTGTTGCTCCTCAAATCACGCCCTCCGACTTTTCTGATGAACACTGTCGAGCAAGCATAATTCATTTCTCTCCTATCTCGTGTAATGAGATAGACCCGGGTTGTTACCATGTTGCACGCGAAGAAGGCGCATTGGTTTCACTCGATGTCCAAGGATACTTACGGTCAATCACGGATGATTGTCAAGTTACTCCAAAAAGTTGGCCTGAGAGTGAAGAGATCCTTCAAATGGTCGATATTGTCAAACTGCACGACTCTGAACTGAGGATTATTAATACAGACGAATCCGAACTATCTGCTGTATCTCACATCTTCGATTGCGGTCCGCGAATTGTCATAATCACACGAGACCACAGAGGTTCTACAATCTACACCAGGAACTCCCAAGTCGATATTCCTCTAGTCCTTGCAAATGCCCAGGTGGACTCCACTGGATGTGGAGACACGTACGCTGTTGGTTTCTTGCTTGAGTACATGAGAACAGCAAATGTGGAAAGAGCAGGGCTCTTCGCAGCCACTTGCGCCTCCTTCAATGTGGAATCAATGGGTCCATATGACATGCCTGACCGAGTTATGATTGAAACCCGGATGCGTCCTTATCTACAGGCATGAAGGGAAGCTTTTTTCATCATCTCTCCCACTCGCCAAGAGTAACAAGGGGAACATTGTGCTCGACGACATGGATACTCTAATGGAGAAATACGAAATTGATGGACTGTTCACATATGGTAGTTCATTCAGCTCTCCGAATCTTCTCTGGCTAACTGGATTCCGTTCTGGTGACAGAATTTTCTATCTTCAGAATAAAGGTGAACAAGGTATCATTGGTGCTCCTTTCAACACACTGGATCGCGTCAAGAAAGAGAGTTTTGTGAAGCAGACTTATGATATGAGCGAGTCATATGTTCAACTTCTCAAAGAGAACAAACAAGTCATGAAACATAGAGATGCGTTATTTGGTCCCATGCTTAGGAAACACTTCGCAGGGAAGGTTCTTGGCATTCCTGATGAGATTCCGGCAAGCATACTCGTTCTGATTCAGAAGCTTGGGTATGAAGTGAAAGTTGTAGAGGATTTAATCCCTGATGCTAGAGCCACAAAGAGCTCAGAAGAAATCAAGATGATCAAGAAAGCCGGGGATGCAACCGTTGGAGCCATCTCTCGAGTTGTTGAGATGATAAAAGACTCAGATGTTGGTGCAAATAAGACCCTGATGTATGAAGGTGCTCCCTTAACTGTGGGGCAAGTGAAACTTGCTCTCGAGCACTTCTTGTTGGACAAGAATGCAGAGTGTGCTGAAGACACAATTCTAGCTGTTGGAGAGAAAGCGTTTGACTGGCACTACCTTGGTAATCCCGAGGATGAAATGAAAGCTGAAACACCAATCATTCTGGATGTCTATCCTCGACTCAAATATGAACGCTATATTGCAGACGTCACTCGTACAATTGTAAAAGGAAAACCAAGTGAGAGAGTCAAAGAGATGTTTGAGGCGGCTCAGGCTGCAGCTGATGCAGTTATTGACGTGCTCACAGATGGTGCGGTAATTGATGATGTAAACCTCGCATGCTTCAATACTTTGAAGCAGCTTGGGTTTGACTCGAGAAGACTCAATCCCGATGCAAAGGATGGAATGACCCATGGTCTAGGTCATGGTATAGGCTTAGAGGTGCATGAACAACCAAGCATGTACAAGCGTGAAGATCTCTTTGCTGAAGGTCATATCATGGCAATCGAACCTGGTGTCTACTTGAAGGGTATTGGTGGTGTCAGGCTTGAGAATGACTATGCCGTAACAAAGGGAAAACCCAAGTTATTGACCGAGAACCTTGACTCTATGTTGTGGGTCTAGTCCGCACTCAATGCGTGATATGGGCAGACAGAGATGCACATTCCACAGGCCTCACAGAGGTCCTTGTCGATCTCGAAGAGGTCTTTCTTCTTGTCCACGGTGATTGCACCGTATACACATGACTTAGGACAGAGGCCACAAAGATTGCATTTCTCCATATCAACCGTGGGTGGGGGAGTCAGTGTTGCACTCCCATCCATGTGGCGCAAAGCAACACCCTTGATATCCTCGAGTGAGTCGTAGTCGTGACTCTTGAGCCACTCTGCAGTTTCACCAGCTATTCTTCCGTAGACTGTGTCTCCCTCTAAGATTGATGCTGTGCATACCTCTACAGCAGATGCGCCCACCATCACGAATTCGATGACATCTGCTCCTGATGCCACCCCACCTACTCCAATGACAGGAACCTTGACTGCTCGTGCGATATCAGCGATACATCGCAGGGCAATAGGCT
>JAEOST010000368.1 GCA_016840245.1 Candidatus Thorarchaeota archaeon | reverse complement strand
TAGAAAAGGGTCTAAAAGAAATCTGTTTCACGACCCATCTAGATAGTGATTCTGCGCGTGATGATTGCTATGACATGGTGAAAGGGGAGAAAATCGACATTCAATCTAGCCTCTGGTTGGAAGAATATGAGAAGACAATTCGTGAGGCGGGCGATGAATTTGCAGATCAAGGTCTGACCGTTCGTTTAGGCGTTGAGGTTGATTATTACGAAGAGATGGAGGACAATCTTCCCAAGCAATACCATGCTACTGAGTTTGATTTCGTTATTGGATCAATTCACCTTATCGATCACCTGGCAATTTCCCTTGAGAATGAAGCTAGAGAGTTGTTCTCAAATTATGGACTAGAGGGTCTCGGAGAACGTTATTTCTCATTGATGCATGATGGCATAGAGAGTGGTTACTTCGATGTTATGGGACATATCGACATATATCGCAGATATGGTGAGAGTTTCTTTAGTGACAAGATTCATCGGTTATGGGAAGGGCATATTGGTGATTTAGTTGCTATGATGAAAAGACATCGAGTAGGATTTGAGATTAACACTGCATGGTTGAGAAGAGGTCATACTGACCCCATGCCATCCAGAATCTTGACTAGCGAATTGATTTCCAGAGGAGTGAATATTGTGACTGTTGGCTCCGATGCCCACACGCCTTCTGAAGTGGGAATGCATATCGATACGGCACTAGATATTCTTGCTCAGAACAATCTGAACGGTCCAACACGATTTGATAGACGGCATCTCATAGGATAACCACCTCTTCGGAACCCTTATTCGGTACTCAATGTCAATAAGAAAAGTGTGTGAGAAAGTGACAGACCACATCCCCGAATCAATCAGTAAAGCGATTCAATTAATTCAGGAGAGTTCCTTTAAGGATGCGGTGGCCCTTCTTCAGCAATTTGTCAAAGAACATCCCGAATCATTAGAAGGATGGTACAACCTTGGTTATGCACTCTCACATGATGATAGCTTAGAGGCGGCTCTTACTGCGTACGATGAAGCCTTAGCTATTGATAACATGATCTTTGAAATCTGGTTCAACAAGGGGGACGTACTCTATCAACTGGCAGATTTCAAGAATGCAAAGGAGTGCTATCAAAAATCTGTAGAACTAAACCCAGACGATGCAGAAGCGTGGAACAATCTGGGTAACTGCCATTCAAGGCTCGGAGAGGGAAGTGACGCCATTGTAGCATACACGCGTGCTGTGGCAATTCGACCAGATTATGCAGAGGCATTTTACAACAAAGCAAATGCACATTTCGTTGAGGAAGATGACGAACATGCAATCGCATATGCTGAGCTAGCAGTCCAACTTGACTCAGAACTCATTCCCTTAGTTCGTCAGTGGATTCAAGTTTCTCGTGATAGATTAGCTGCGAAGAGAGAACATAAGGAATACGAGAAACGGAAGCTAAACAAAGACACGAAGTGAGTATGCCGCTCGGTTCATCACACCTAAAAGGGCAAGTCCTTAGTCCATCTGTCATGATTGAAGAGCCAGAGAAAACCGAAGAGCTTGAAGAACAACCAGATAGAAGGAGATACTTCAGAGCTGAAACAATAGCTGTTCTAATCGTTCTTATTGTTATATCTGGAATCATCACCGAGTTTGTTGCAAGTTGGGGTTATATACAACTATCACCAGGTGCAGCACTTGGTCTCAGTGTTGTCATTGCTACGATAATCGCATGTTGTGGCTCTCTAACAGTCATCGGTGGCATGGCCACAAGAATGCCTGAGTATAGTGAGATGGAGATCGTATTTGAGTCCGGTAAAGACCATTTCGATCATGGTGAGTGGGGCGAAGCAATTGAGATCTTCACTAAACTCCTACGCCCCAATATGGATCATAAAAGGGCACTCTATTATTCTGCGAAGTGTTACGAAAAACTTGATGACTGGGTTGAGGTCAAGAGGCATTGTAAGCTATACCTGAAGATGCAATCTCGAGACAAAGAGGTCTGGGAGCTTCTAGCTACAGCTCACAAGAGGCTCTTTCAGTATAGCGAAGCTGAAGATGCCACTCGTGAGGCTGAGAAGCTAACTTAGACTCAAATTCAAATACTGGGTTATCAGGGAAGTAATAAGAGGAACACAATACGTTCCAGTAGCAGCGGCGGAGACCATACCATGGCAAGTTCCGAATTCTGCAAACTTGAAGTATCAGATGAGAGAATCGATCTTAGCAATGACATGATCATGGTCTCATTCAATATACCATTGGGATTAATATCGCTGACCAATATAGAAAGCGGTGTCGTGTACTTTAGCAGAGGATATGTCCAAGTTCACACTGACAAACAAGTGTTTGACTCACGAAAGATGACGTATAAGGCATTCAATTCACTAGACTTCCAAGATGAGAGAGGTGAAGGAAAAGCACTTGTTCTGAAGCTCACAGACCCAGATAACGCTGCAGAGATAAATATTCGTTTGAGTGTGACACGCAGAATTCGTGGATACAACTGTGCGGTCCAATTCAGGAACAAGTCCAATGACATCTCAATAAACTCAATTGATCCTCTTGTAATAGACGTGGATAGTCCAACAAGAATACATCTGGGTAATGACGGAGATAAACTGAGGTTTTTCAAGAATGGGTTTCACTCATGGGAAATAAGCCATGCTTCAACAATTCATCCAGGTGAGAACAAGAGCCATCTGTTCTCAGTTCTTACTGAAATGAATTCGGGTTCTGCTATGGTACTGGGATTCCTTACTGCAAAGAATCAATTTTCAGCGGTCACCTATTATGGTCGAGAAACGAAAAAGGACCGATTAGCACAGATTGTAGCATCGTCATTAACTGATGGCATCGCTCTTTCAAAGAATGATGGAGTCATATCTGAGGAATTATCAGTAACATTTAGCAATGAATCCATAACCGCGTTGGAATCGTATATGGATAGGCTTGCTCAGAGAATGGCTGCAATAAACTGGGATAGCATACCTGCTGGATGGTGTAGTTGGTATTTTTACTATACAATGCCTGACGAGGGAGAAATGACTTCTAATACAGAGTTCCTTCAGAAGAGATTCTCTAAACGCATAGAGTGGATTCAACTTGATGATGGATTTCAGAAAACCGTTGGCGACTGGGAGGAAAATAGAAGATTTGGACAGGGACTAGAATCATTGGTCAGTATGATTCACAAGCATGGATACAAAGCAGGAATATGGACTGCGCCGTTTGTTGCTTCTGAACACTCGAATATTTTCAAGGATCGACCAGACTGGTTTGTTCGTGATAACGACAACAAGCCCATTGTTGTGGGCCAGAATCCTTTGTGGTTAGGCAATTACTACGCACTCGATCTCACTAATCTACAGGTGATTGAACATATTGAGAAACTGTTCAGTAGATTGAGGAAATTTGGCTTTGAATACTTCAAGATTGATTTTCTCTATCACGCAGCAGAAAATGGCAGAAGACACGATATGGCCCTTACTCGAGCACAAGCAATCAGACAGGGTCTCGAAGCTATAAGAAAATCTGTTGATGACTCGTTAATTCTCGGTTGTGGTGCACCATTGGGACCATGTATTGGGATTACAAATGCGATGAGAATTGGAACGGATATAGCAACAGCTTGGAGATATGAGTGGGGCGGCGGAGTCTATGAATGTGCGGTCAATACAATATCGAGGTCAGTGATGCATAATCGGCTCTGGATCAATGATCCAGACTGCATACTCGTCAGACAAGATGATAATGATCTGACCTTAGAGGAAGTGAAACTGTGGCTGTCTATAGTGGCTCTCAGTGGAGGTATTCTGATGCTAAGTGACCGGATGGAGGAGGTTTCAGAAGATCGATTGCAACTAGTTGACAAGCTAATACCACCCTATAGAAAAGGAGCATTTGCTGTAGATGGTCTAATAGAACCAGAACCCAGAATTTTCGCTCTTCCAATTGTCACTCCATTTGGAGAATGGTCAGTTGTTGCCACAGTAAATCTATCAGAAAAACAAATCGATGTATCATTGGATTTTGACAAAGTAGGACTTGATTCAGATAAACCTCATCATGTCTTTGATTTCTGGGCACAGCAATACGAAGGACTCTATGAGAATACAGTGGAAATCAAAGCATTG